>JAZNMF010000031.1:0-25653 GCA_045579545.1 Acetatifactor sp.
TCGCACTGCGGCGGAGCGGTAGTTGTCTGCTTCGCAGACCCGCCGCAGGCGGAGAATTTCGCGAAGCGAAATTCTTTTTTATATCATTATGGTGAAGGAGAGATTGTGATATGGCAGATAAAAATGTAAAGAAGACGGAAATGGAAGATCATATTGATGAAAGGATTGAAAAAACAGGCCAGGTGACTCTTGATAAAAATGACAAAAAACATAATATACATCTTTTGACTATCATAGGAGAAGTGGAGGGACATGAAAATCTTTCAGGCACCTCAAAAACCACGAAATATGAGCATATTTTACCACAACTCGCAGCTATAGAAGACAGCAGTGAAATACAGGGTGTACTTGTGCTTCTGAATACTATGGGTGGAGATGTGGAAGCCGGTCTTGCCATTGCAGAAATGTTGGCTTCTCTCAGCAAGCCTACTGTATCCCTTGTATTGGGTGGCAGTCATTCTATCGGCGTACCAATTGCAGTCAGTACCGATTATTCATTTATTGTACCAACCGGAACTATGGTCATTCACCCGGTGCGTATGAACGGTATGGTGATTGGTGTTCCGCAGACCTTTGATTATTTTAAACAGATTCAGGACAGAATCACCGGATTTGTGTGCAATCATTGCAGGATCACACGGGATAGTCTGGAAGAACTGATGATGGAAACTGGAATCCTTACGAAAGACATTGGTACAATTCTCGTTGGCAGTGAAGCTGTAAGACATGGAATCATAGACGAAGTGGGCGGAATTGATAAAGCCATGGAAAAACTTCATTGTATGATTGATGCCAGGTAAAAAAGAGTGATGACAAGTAAGGTAAAAAATGTTATACTATTCAATGGAGTTTTATGAATTGAAATGACAAGGAGTGAGATGAGATGGCATCCAAATCAGGAAGTAGAACTTCTTCCGGAAAAAAAACTGCAAGTCGCAATTCTTCTAAAAGCAATGCATCGAGAAACAGTTCTTCAAGAGGCAGTGCATCAAAGAAAGCATCTGCCGCTGCAAGAAGTGCAAGAATGAAACAGGCATCTAAGGACAGTGAATTATTCCGTGAAATCGGATTGATTATTCTGTTTGTGGCTATGCTTCTTCTTTTTTTATGCAATTTTGGTATTATCGGACCGGTTGGCAATTCTGTCAGCAGTATTCTGTTCGCTCTGTTTGGCTTTACTGCTTACATTGTTCCCATATTAATTTTTGTAGCGGTTTCCTTCTGGTTTGCAAATGAAGGTAGTCCTACTGTTATCCGTAAAATGATTGCGGGAACTGTTTTGTTTCTGATGGTCGGTATTCTATGTGATCTGATTTCCGGCAGTGCCGGAAAATTGGAGCATTATGACATGAGAGCATTATATCAGGGGTGCGCCACCGGTAAGAATGGCGGCGGATGTATTGCAGGAAGTCTGAGTTATCTGCTGCAGATGTATCTTGAAGTCATCGGGACTGTTTTGGTTGTGATTCTTTGTGCTGTGATCAGCGTGATTTTATTGACAGAGAGATCCTTTATTAAGGGTGTGAAAGAAAGTGGTTCCCGCATCAGAGAAGATGCGGAATACCGCAGAGAGGCAGCAAGAATCCGCAGAGAAGAGCAGAGAGAACGTGGTCGGTTACGCAGAGAAGAAATGGAAGAGCGCGACAGACTTCGTATGGAAGAGAAACGTCTTAAAGAAGAAGAACGTGAAAATGAAAAGATTCTTCGGATGAATAGGAAAGTTTCCGGTGTGATGATTGACACAACCCTGGAGAAACCTGTATCAGCAAGACGTGATGATATTCATGAGATCACTCTGGATGATCTGGATCCCGCAGGAAGCTTCGAGGAAGAGTTTGTGCAGAAGCATATGGTCGAAGATTCCATTCCCTTCAAAGAGGAGCCTGCTTTTGAAGAGGAAGAGCCGGTTTATGAGGAAATTAAAGTTTCCGGCATCAATCAAAAGAAAGAGCCGGAATTTGAGTTTGATCGCTCCCAAGCGGAAGCAATCCGTGTACATAGTGAATCAACCGAGAAGGTACGGCCAGTTGCAAAACCGATTAAAGAAGAGAGCGGTTCAACAATTAAAGAAGACGAGATCCGAAAGGAAATGCGTCCAAAGGTTCCAAAGAAATACATGTTTCCGCCACTTTCCAGGCTGAATCGCGGAAATCCTGTCACAGCCGATTCCACACGTGAACTGAGAGAAACCGCACTTAGATTGCAACAGACACTTCATACCTTTGGCGTGAATGTGACGATTACAGATATCAGTCAGGGTCCCAGTGTAACACGTTATGAATTGCAACCGGAACAGGGCGTGAAAGTAAGTAAGATTGTAAATCTTGCAGATGATATCAAACTGAATCTTGCAGCCACTGATATCAGAATAGAAGCACCGATTCCCGGTAAGGCAGCCATCGGTATCGAAGTACCCAATAAAGAGAATTCTTCCGTAGCACTCAGGGATTTGCTGGAGACCTCGCTGTTTAAGGAGTTCCCGTCCAATATTGCTTTTGCTGTAGGTAAAGATATATCGGGCAAGGTGATTGTTGCAGACATTGCCAAAATGCCCCATATGCTGATTGCAGGTGCAACGGGATCCGGTAAATCAGTCTGCATTAACACGTTGATCATGAGTATTTTGTACAAAGCACATCCTGATGATGTGAAGCTGATCATGGTTGACCCGAAGGTAGTTGAGCTTAGTGTTTACAACGGAATTCCTCATTTGTTGATCCCTGTGGTTACCGATCCTAAGAAGGCATCTGCTGCGCTTCATTGGGGCGTATCTGAAATGACAGACAGATATAAGAAATTTGCTGATTTCAATGTCCGTGATCTGAAGAGTTATAACGCTAAAGTGGAAGAAATGAGAGAACAGGGACAGGAGGATGCGCCTGCGAAGCTTCCTCAGATTGTGATCATTGTAGATGAGCTTGCCGATCTGATGATGGTTTCACCGGGCGAGGTGGAAGAATCCATTTGCCGTCTGGCCCAGCTTGCAAGAGCTGCAGGAATCCATCTGATCATTGCAACGCAAAGGCCCAGTGTGGACGTTATCACCGGTCTGATCAAGGCCAATATGCCCAGCCGTGTAGCGTTCTCTGTTTCAAGTGGTGTGGATTCCCGCACGATTCTCGATATGAATGGTGCGGAGAAGCTTCTTGGAAAAGGAGACATGCTCTTTTATCCACAGGGCTATTCAAAGCCGGCACGTGTGCAAGGCGCCTTTGTATCTGACAAGGAAGTTGCGGATGTTGTTGATTTCCTGAAGAATCAGTCCATAGGCAATGTTTATGCTGAAGACGTAGAAGAGAAAATCCGCAACATGGGAAGCGGCAGTTCCGCATCAGGTGGCGGCCAACAGGCCGATGATCGCGATGAGTATTTTGCAGAAGCCGGTAAGTTTATTATAGATAAAGATAAAGCTTCTATCGGAATGCTTCAGCGTGTTTTTAAGATTGGTTTTAACAGAGCAGCCAGGATAATGGATCAACTGGCTGAACACGGTGTGGTTGGTGAGGAAGAGGGCACCAAACCACGCAAAGTACTTATGACGATGGAACAGTTTGAACAACTGTTAGAGGAGATATAAGAGGAGGATAACATATGAAGACAGATATTCAGATTGCCCAGGAGGCCGTAATGGAGCCTATCGTTGAAGTGGCTGCAAAGCTTGGCATTGAGCCTGACGAACTGGAGCTTTACGGAAAATATAAGGCAAAGATTTCTGATGAATACATGAATAAGATCAAGGACAATCCGGATGGAAAGCTGATCCTTGTAACCGCAATCAATCCCACACCTGCCGGAGAAGGTAAAACAACCACAAGTGTCGGATTGGGGCAGGCCTTCGGCAAACTTGGCAAGAAGGCTATTATCGCACTGCGTGAGCCTTCCCTTGGTCCTTGTTTTGGTATCAAAGGCGGTGCCGCAGGCGGCGGTTATGCACAGGTTGTTCCGATGGAAGATCTGAATCTCCACTTTACCGGTGATTTCCACGCAATCACTTCAGCAAATAATTTGCTGGCAGCACTTCTCGACAATCATATTCAGCAGGGGAATGAACTCAGAATTGATACCAGACAGATTGTATGGAAACGCTGTATGGATATGAATGACAGAGTGCTTCGCAATATTGTGGTGGGACTTGGCAATAAACTTGACGGCGTTGTGAGAGAAGACCACTTTGTGATCACGGTTGCCAGTGAGATTATGGCGATTCTTTGTCTGGCTGATGATATGCAGGATTTGAAGGACAGACTCTCCCGAATCGTTGTTGCCTATAATTATGACGGTAATCCCGTGACAGCAGGGGATTTGCAGGCGGTTGGTGCCATGGCTGCGCTATTAAAGGATGCGCTGAAACCTAATCTGATCCAGACTCTTGAGCACACGCCTGCTCTGGTACACGGTGGTCCTTTTGCCAATATTGCTCATGGATGTAATTCCGTAAGAGCCACAAAAACAGCACTGAAAATGGCTGATTACTGCATTACGGAAGCCGGTTTTGGTGCTGATCTTGGCGCTGAAAAGTTTTATGATATTAAGTGCAGGATGGCTGGGCTTAAGCCGTCTGCGACGGTTCTTGTTGCAACCATCAGAGCTTTAAAGTACAATGGCGGCGTACCTAAGGCAGAACTCTCTGTACCAAACCTTGAAGCGCTTAAGAAGGGAATTGTTAATCTGGAGAAACATATTGAGAATTTGCAGAAATATGGAGTTCCTGTAGTTGTTACTCTGAATTCTTTCGTTTCCGATACAGAGGAAGAAGTTGCCTTTGTAAGACAGTTCTGTGAAGACAGGAACTGCGAATTTGCCTTGTCAGAAGTATGGGAAAAAGGCGGTGAGGGCGGTATTGCCCTTGCAGAGAAAGTGCTTGAGACCATCGAAAAGAAGGAAAGCAATTTCCGGGTTCTTTATGATAATGAACTGAGCATTAAGGACAAGATTATCAAGGTAGCCAAAGAAATCTATGGTGCCGCAAGTGTTAATTTTGCTCCTGCAGCATCCAAACAGATCGCTCAAATTGAGAAAATGGGATTTGGCTCTTTCCCTGTGTGTATGGCAAAGACTCAGTATTCTCTTTCTGATGACCCGGCTCTTCTTGGCAGACCTCAGGATTTTGAATTGAATATCAGAGAAGTATATGTATCTGCCGGTGCCGGATTTGTTGTTGTGCTTACAGGTGCCGTTATGACGATGCCCGGCCTCTCCAAGCAGCCTGCAGCTTACGGTATCGATGTGGATGCGGAAGGAAAGATTACAGGATTATTCTAAGGAGATATAAGATGACTCAGATTATTGATGGCAAAAAGATTTCAGCTCAGATCAAAGACGAACTGAAGGAAAAAGTAGCGCTGATGAAGGATCAGGGGATTACCGTTACACTTGCCGTAATTCAGGTGGGCAATGATCCGGCATCCTGCGTATATGTAGGCAATAAAAAGAAAGCATGCGAATATGTGGGCATTCTTTCTTTAAGTTATGAATTGCCGGAGGAGACCACTGAATCAGAATTACTTTCCCTTATCTCAGAGTTGAACGATCGAAACGATGTAAACGGTATTCTGGTGCAGTTGCCTTTGCCTGCTCATATCAGCGAAGAAAAAGTTCTTGACAGCATCAGTCCTTTAAAGGATGTTGACGGTTTCCATCCGCAGAACGTTGGTGCCCTTTGTATTGGTAAACCGGGATTTGTTTCTTGTACCCCTGCGGGTATCATCCAACTTCTGAAAAGATCCGGTATTGAGATTGCAGGGAAAGAATGTGTGGTGATCGGTCGTAGCAATATTGTTGGAAAACCCATGTCTCTTTTACTTCTCAGAGAGAATGGTACCGTTACCGTTTCACACAGCAGGACTTCAGATTTGAAAGAAGTGACAAAGCGCGCTGATATTTTGGTGGCTGCGGTAGGCAGACCTAAAATGATTACTGAGGAATATGTGAAAGACGGAGCTGTTGTGATTGATGTTGGTATTCATCGTGGCAGTGATAATAAGCTTTGCGGTGACGTGGATTATGATTCAGTTGCCCCTAAGTGCAGTGCGATCACACCGGTTCCCGGCGGTGTCGGACCAATGACGATTGCAATGCTTATGTATAATTGTGTAGAAAGCGTTTCTTTACAAAAATAAGGAGCTTCTATGAAATGTTCAGGCTGTGGTGCAGAGATACCTGAGGGTTCTTTGTACTGTGATAACTGCGGCAAAGAAGTGAATATTGTTCCTGATTTTGAACCTGAGCTTGACTTTAATCTGGAAGAATCCATCGGCAGCATTAAAGCAGATTTTTTCGATGAAGAAGAACCGGGAATGGTTTCTTCCACAGGAAAGAAAAGATCAGTATTTTTGTTGTGCGCTTGTTTCCTTCTGACTTTATTGCTTTCAGTGGCAGGTATCAAGGTCTGGCAGAATCACTCTTATGAATTTCAATTACAGCGTGCAGATGCCTGTTTTTCGAAAAACGATTACATCGGGGCTGAAAAGCATTACCGGAGGGCAATTTCGCTTGATGGAACGGATATAAACGTTCATCTTGCACTGGCTGATGTTTGTCTGCAAAAAGGTAATAAACTGGAATATGAGTATATACTTCGCGATGTGATCCAAAGTAAGTTGTGTACGCAGGAGCAGCTGGAATATACCTACGGAAAGCTGATTGAAATCTATAGTGCACGGGGAGAATATGACGTTATCAATGAAATTCTTCTGGCTTCAGGCGATGCGAGGATACAAAATGCTTATCAGGTATATCTTGCCGGTGTCCCTGAATTTAATTACGAGTCCGGAGAATACACCAAGAGTATTCCTTTGAAATTGACTTCCCCCACAACGGGTAGTATCTATTATACAATAGACGGATCCGAACCTGACGAAGAAAGTCTTTTGTATACTTCACCAATTCTTTTGGATAAGGATGTGGTGGTAAAGGCAGTTGTGGTAAATGAGTTTGGCGTGCACAGTGATGTTGTCAGCAATGAATATCAATTTCAGATCACTATTGAGTCAGAGCCCGTCATATTGACTGTAAGCGGTGAGTATACGGTTCCTACAATGATCCTTGCGCAGCAACAGTACGGAAAGGAATTATACTATACAACGGATGGAACGGATCCCAACTATCAATCACGTATTTATACAGAACCGATTCCTATGCCGCTCGGCGAAAGTACTTATAGTTTCTCCTATCTGAATCAGGATGGTACCTGCGGTAAGATTGCAAGAAGAACCTATCAGCTGACTCTTGATGCTGAAATCAGCGTAGAAGAAGCGGAAGCACTTATAGTAGAATATATGCTGATGCTGAAGAAGATTTATAAAGAAGACGGTACTTTCAGAGATGACACTTCTGCTAAATATTTATATCAGTATCAACATGTAATCCACCTTGAAGATGTGGGTGATTTCTACGTGATAGCTGAAGTATATAAAGATGAGAGCGGTGACCGGAGTAAGACCGGAAGTTATTATGTTGTAAGCATCCACAAAAAGGAGGCTTACAAACTTTTGACCGATGAGAGTAACAATCAAACTCTGGTTGATATATTGATAGATTACCCTGATGAGGGATAAGAAAGGATATGACATGTATAAAATAGTAAGAGCAAAAGAGCTTACATCCAATATTTATCTAATGGATGTAGAAGCCCCAAGGGTTGCAAAGCATTGTGAGCCCGGACAATTTGTAATTGTCAGAATGGATGACGAAGGTGAGAGAATACCGCTTACCATCTGCGATTACAATAGAGATCTGGGAACGGTTACGATTGTGTTTCAGACAGTTGGCGCAGGAACTCTCATGATGGCAAATCTGAAAGAAGGAGATTACTTCCATGATTTTGTGGGACCCCTTGGCTGTCCTTCTGAATTGGTCAAGGAAGACTGCGAAGAACTGAAGAAGAAAAGAATTTTATTTGTTGCAGGCGGCGTGGGAGCTGCACCTGTATATCCTCAGGTTAAATGGCTGCACGAGCATGGTGTTGCAGCAGATGTTATCGTGGGCAGTAAGACAAAAGATCTTCTGATTCTTGAGAAGGAAATGAAGGCGGTTGCAGACAATTTGTATATCACCACAGATGATGGCTCCTATGGAAGGAGCGGAATGGTAACCCAGGTAATAAAGGACCTTGTTTCAGAAGGAAAGGTATATGACTTGTGTATTGCCATCGGACCCATGATCATGATGAAATTTGTGAGCTTACTTACGAAGGAATTAAATATTCCAACGGTAGTCAGCCTGAATCCCATTATGGTAGACGGAACGGGAATGTGCGGTGCCTGCCGTGTGACTGTAGGCGGAGAAGTGAAATTTGCCTGCGTTGACGGACCTGAGTTTGACGGTCATAAGGTTAATTTTGAAGAAGCGATGAGACGCCAGCAGATGTACAAGACAGATGAAGGCAGAGCCATTCTTAAGCTGGAAGAGGGTGATACCCATCACGGCGGCTGCGGTCTTTGTAACTAGGAGGGTGAAATGGACGTATTGAAGAAAGTACCGGTTCGTGAGCAGGATCCTATGATCCGTGCCAAGAACTTTGAAGAGGTTTGTCTGGGATATAATCTGGATGAAGCAATGTGTGAAGCCTCCAGATGTATTGGATGTAAAAATGCACAGTGTGTCAAGGGGTGCCCTGTGGCAATTGATATTCCCGGATTTATCACTAAAGTAAAAGAGGGCGATATCGAAGCAGCATATCAGATTATCAGTGAATCAAGTGCCTTGCCTGCTGTTTGCGGACGTGTTTGTCCTCAGGAGACCCAGTGCGAGGGCAAGTGTATCAGGGGTATCAAGGGAGAACCTGTCTCTATCGGTAAGTTAGAGCGCTTTGTTGCCGACTGGGCAAGAGAGAACGGGATTGTTCCCAAAGGCGCAGAGGAAAAGAAAGGGAAAAAGGTTGCTGTGATCGGTTCCGGACCGGCTGGACTTACCTGTGCCGGAGATCTTGCAAAGCTTGGTTATGATGTGACTGTTTTTGAGGCACTGCATGAGCCGGGCGGTGTACTCGTATATGGTATTCCCGAGTTTCGTCTTCCCAAGAAAGCTGTTGTTTCAAAAGAAATCGAGAACGTGAAGGCTTTGGGGGTATTGATTGAAACCAATGTGGTTGTAGGTAAATCTGTCACCATTGATCAGCTGATCGAAGAAGAGGGATTCGAGGCCGTATTTATTGGTTCCGGTGCAGGACTTCCCAAGTTTATGGGGATTCCGGGAGAAAATTCAAACGGCGTATTTTCCGCCAACGAATATTTGACCAGAAGTAATCTGATGAAGTCATTTGATTCCTGTTCCAACACACCGATTATGCACGGTAAAAAAGTAGCTGTTGTGGGCGGCGGAAATGTGGCTATGGATGCTGCCAGAACAGCTCTGAGACTGGGAGCGGAAGTGCACATTGTTTATCGAAGAAGTGAAGAGGAGCTTCCTGCCAGGGTGGAAGAAGTACATCACGCAAAAGAAGAGGGAATCATTTTTGACCTTTTAACGAATCCGACAGAGATCCTTGCAGATGAAAAAGGCTGGGTAACCGGAATGAAGTGTGTGAGAATGGAGCTTGGCGAGCCGGATGCTTCCGGACGCAGAAGGCCGGTTGTGATTCCGGATTCTGAATTTGTGATGGAGCTGGATACCGTTATCATGTCTCTCGGCACATCGCCCAATCCTTTGATTTCTTCCACAACGGAAGGGCTTGAAGTGAATAAATGGCATTGTATTGTGGCAGATGAGACGACCGGTATGACTTCTAAAGAAGGTGTCTATGCCGGGGGTGATGCAGTAACTGGCGCTGCAACTGTAATTTTGGCCATGGGGGCAGGCAAAGCGGCTGCAAAAGGCATCGATGCATATTTAAGCGGCAAATAATCATGAAAATAACAATTGTTTGTGTCGGTAAGATCAAAGAAAAATTTTATAGTGATGCCATAGAGGAATATGCTAAACGTTTAAGTAAGTATTGCAAGCTTGAGATCGTTGAAGTTGCAGATGAGAAGACTCCGGACAACGCTTCTTTTGCCATGGAAGATCAGATCAAGGCCAAGGAGGGTCTAAGGATATTGTCAAAGATCAAGGATGATGCTTTTGTCTGTACGCTAGAGATCCTTGGCAAAAAGTATTCCTCAGAAAGCTTTGCGGATATGCTGGATAAGGCTGCCGTAGGCGGTAAGAGTCACATTACTTTTGTGATCGGAGGCTCTCTTGGACTGCATAGCTCGGTAATAGAGCGTTCTGACAGAGCAATCAGTTTTTCTGATATGACGTTTCCGCACCAGCTGATGAGAGTAATATTGTGCGAACAGATTTATCGCGCTTATCGCATTATCAATGGGGAACCTTACCATAAATAATTAATAAGTAGGAAGGAGAAAAGCTATGAGATATCAATATTTGCGTTATCCGGGTGGTAAAGGGAAGGCAGTTACTTTCAGTTATGATGACGGTGTTCTTCAGGATATTCGTCTTGAGGAAATATTGAACAGGCATGGTCTGAAATGTACCTTTAACCTGCACGGTATGATTTTTCGGAACGACAATGCATCTGAAAAAGAAAAAATGGCCCGTTCTTTTTTGGAGAGAGGTCATGAGATTGCAGTCCATGGAGATTATCATCGGGCAGAGGGAAATATTCGCCCGATAGAAGGAATCCGTGATGTGCTGAATTGCCGTCTGGAACTGGAAAAGAGATTTGATCGTATTATCCGTGGAATGGCATATCCTGATTCAGGCATTACGCGTTTTTCCAATGGTACAGATTATGATACGGTTAAGGCATATCTCAAAGATCTTGATATTGCCTATGCACGGACCCTTAGCGGAGACAACAACAAGTTTGAGCTTCCTACGGATTGGCACAGCTGGATGCCAACAGCGCATCATAATAATCCCCAGATTTTTGAATATATTGATGAATTTTTAAATATCAAAGTAACCGATCCCGAGGTGTACCTTAGCCGCAGATTTCCCCGTCTGTTTTATGTATGGGGACACAGTTATGAATTTGATAACAATGATAACTGGGATCGTCTGGAAGAGATCTGTTCCAGAATTTCAGGTAAAGAAGATATCTGGTACGCAACTAACATAGAAATTTATGACTACGTTACTGCTTATCAGTCACTGATTTACAGCGCTGACGGATTGAAAATATATAATCCTTCTCTTTATACAATCTGGTTTGAAAGAGATAAAGTATTATACAAGATAGAATCCGGTGAGACAATCGCAATGCAGGAAGGATGACTGTCTCTATGAGAATGTATGATATTATTCTGAAAAAGAGAAACGGTGGAGAACTGACAAAAGAAGAAATAGATTTCTTCATTACCGGTTATACCAAGGGAGAAATCCCGGATTATCAGGTTTCTGCCCTGATGATGGCAATCTATTTCAGAAAGATGACCCGTGAGGAAACTTCTTATCTTACCATGGCGATGGCTCATAGCGGCGATATGCTGGATCTGTCACAAATCCGCGGGATCAAAGTGGATAAGCACAGTACGGGAGGCGTTGGCGATAAAACATCACTGGCATTGACGCCTATGGTTGCTGCCTGTGGGATACCTGTGGCTAAGATGAGCGGAAGAGGGCTTGGTCATACCGGCGGAACCATAGACAAACTGGAAAGTTTTTCGGGTTTCAGTACAGAACTTTCCAAGGAGCGATTTATAGAGAATGTGAATCGAATCGGTATCGCGATCATGGGACAGACTGCCGATCTTGCGCCTGCAGACAAACTGTTATATGCCCTTCGTGATGTTACGGCGACGGTTGATAATCTTTCTTTGATCGCAAGTTCCATCATGAGTAAAAAGCTTGCAGCCGGTGCAGATGCCATTGTGCTGGATGTGAAGACCGGCAGCGGTGCCTTTATGAAAGAAGAGGAAGATGCCGTTAAACTTGCTGAAGAGATGGTCCGGATCGGTAAGCATGCCGGCAGATGTACCATTGCGGTGGTATCCGACATGGATCAACCTCTTGGATTTGCAGTTGGAAATGCATTGGAAGTAAAGGAAGCCATAGATACCCTAAACAGGAAAGGGCCTGCTGATTTTACAGAGTTGTGTCTTACTCTGGGAAGCAGCATGCTGATAGCCGGCGGTAAAGCAGCGAATCTGACGGAAGCAAGAGAAATGCTTCAAAAGGTCATTGATGACGGTAGTGCACTTCGTAAACTCGCTGAGTTTGTGGAAGCGCAGGGAGGAGATCCTGAGGCAGTGTATCATCCGGAAGCTTTGCCACGTGCAGCGTTGATCAAACCGGTCAATGCCCCTTGTGATGGCTATATATCCCGCATCATTTGTGATGAGGTGGGAATGTCTTCTTTGCTTCTCGGAGGCGGAAGGGAGACGAAGGATTCGGAAATTGATCTTTCGGTTGGCATAGTGCTGAATGCTAAAGTCGGTGATTATGTAAGGGAAGGAGAGCCTATTGCCTGGATCCACGCCAATGATGAACACAAGGCCTGCGAGGCGGGTGCAAGATTCCTTTCGGCATATCGTTTTTCAGATACAGCCCCTTTGCAAAAAAAAATGATTAAGACAATTCTGGAGTAACAGATCATTTATACTGTGATATCTGCACCAAACGCAGCATATAATAAAGTATGAAAAAATCAGTTGTGAATCAAAACAAGCAAAAATTAATAGAGACTTTGAGGCTCCCCAAAGATGTATGTCTGGGAGCCCTCAGAGTGACACTTACAGGCAACGAAGAGGCGTGGATAGAAAACTACCGTGGTATCCTTGAATACAGTGTCAATACGATATTGCTTCAAGGTAAGAATTGTCAGGTCTGTTTTGAGGGAACACGCTTGTCCATTGATTACTACACCAATGAGGACATGAAGATCAGCGGTAATATCACTTGTGTGAAATATCAGTAACAGTTTGATCATTCAGGTTTTTATTCGGAACGGGGGCAGTAATTATGGTTGCGTTATTAAAATATATTAAGGGTTACGTTAGGATCAGAGTTTGGGGACTGTCTCCGGAACGTTTTATGAATCTTTGCAGTAACAGGGATATCCTTCTGTGGGATATCGAAAAGAACGAAGAAATATACACTATGTGCATCAGTCTGAGAGCATTTTATCAGTTGAGACCGATCGCGCGTAAAACAGGAACAAGGGTAGTCATTCTCCAAAGAGTAGGACTTCCTTTTTTTGTACCTGTTATCCGCGCAAGAAAGTTTTTTTGTATCGGACTGATCCTTTGTTTCTTTTTCTGGGTGATTTCATCTTTATTTGTTTGGGATATTGAATGCAATGGCAACTTGCGGATTACCGATGATGTGCTCATAAGTTTTTTAAAAGACCATAAGATTAAGGTTGGAATGCTGCAGGATAAACTTGACATTGAAGAACTGGAAAAGGAGATCCGACGAAGCTTTGACGAGGTGACGTGGACCTCTGCCAGGCTCGTTGGCACGAAACTGATTATTGATCTTAAAGAGAATGACAAAAAGCCGATTTCTGCAGTTAATGATAACGTCTCCGGAAAAGATCTTGTTTCGGAGTTTGAGGGAACTATTGTTTCCATGATTGTGAGAAACGGTGTGCCAAAAGTATCTGTAGGTGATGTTGTCACGGAAGGTGCCCTATTGGTGGAGGGTAAGATTCCCGTGTACAATGAGGATAATTCTGTGCGTGAGTATCAATATGTAAATTCTGATGCGGATATTGTTATCAGGCACACTGTGACTCATCAGGAAGCATTGCCGTTTGATTATATTGTAAAAGAATATACCGGAAGAGAGAGGACCGGTTACTATATCAGATTTGATAACCGGGAATTTAAGCTAAAAGGGCAAAAAGACTTTCTTGTATCTGACAGCCTGATACAGGAACATACCCTACATTTATTGGAAAAATTGGATATACCACTGTATTTTGGACGAATAACATACAGAGAATATTATAATGTGGAACATAAATACAGCAGTGATCAGGCAAAAGAAAAGCTGACAGAAAAAATTATTGAATTTTTTAAAAGTTTAGAGGAAAAAGGGGTACACATTATTGAAAAAAATGTTAGAATAGATACAGAGAGTGAACAATGGATATTAACAGCAGAACTTACGGTGGAAGAGGCCGCAGGTGAATTAGCAGACACAATTCCGGAACAGGTTCAGTCATCTGTTACAGCTGATTTTTTGGAGTAAATGTTATATGAGTGATTTTTCGGAACGAATGGAGATCCCCGGAGAGCATATGCAGAAGATTTTCGGAGCGCAGGATGCTTATCTGAAAAAGCTGGAACGTGATTTTCGGGTGATGGTAGTGGATCGAAACGGAAGTGTGATCATTACCGGCGAAGAAAAGAATGTAAAAAAAGTAAAAAGTATCTTGGAGCAATTGACGGAGATCTCCCGCAGAGGGAATGAAATAGAGGAGCAGAGTGTGGATTACGCGATCACGTTGGGAATGGAAGAACAGGAAGAGGCATTGACACAGATTGACAGTGATGTGATCTGTCATACAATAAACGGAAAGCCGATCAAACCCAAAACTCTTGGACAGAAGCAATATGTAGATGCTATACGGAATAACATGATCGTATTCGGTTTAGGTCCTGCCGGTACCGGTAAGACTTATCTGGCCATGGCAATGGCCATCACCGCATTTAAAAACGATGAAGTCGGCAGGATCATACTTACAAGACCTGCAATTGAAGCCGGAGAAAAGCTTGGCTTTTTGCCAGGCGATCTGCAAAGTAAGGTGGATCCTTATTTAAGACCTTTATATGATGCCCTTTATCAAATCATGGGGGCAGAGAGTTTTGCGAAGAACATGGAAAAAGGTCTGATCGAAGTGGCACCGCTGGCGTACATGAGAGGCCGTACGCTGGACAATGCTTTTATTATCCTGGATGAAGCACAGAATACCACACCTGCACAGATGAAAATGTTTTTGACGAGAATCGGTTTCGGATCCAAGGTGATCGTAACAGGCGATTCCTCCCAGAAGGATCTTCCTGCAGGAAGTAAATCCGGTCTTGACATTGCAACGAAAGTATTGAACAAGATTGATGATATTGCATTTTGCAATCTCACAAGCAAAGACGTAGTCCGTCATCCGCTGGTGCAGAAGATTGTGAAAGCGTATGACGCATATGAGGCGAAAGAAAAAACACGTGCACATGAGAGAAACAGCCGTGGCAGATCATAACAGGGAGAACAAAGGATGACATTTTTTGTTGAGAACGAGACGGACGTGAGTTTTGGATTTGATGTAGATAAAACAGTTGAACTTGTTGCAACACAGGTACTCGATATGGAGGACTGTCCCTATGAGGTGCAGATCAATGTGCTTTTGACTGACAATGATGGAATACGTGTATATAATAGGGATTACAGGCAAATTGACAGTGCAACGGATGTACTATCTTTCCCTAATGTGGATTTTTTTGCGCCTGGAGAGTTTAACATCGAGGAAGACAGAGAAGCGGATTATTTTGATCCTGACACAGGTGAGTTGATTCTTGGGGATATTATTATTTCTGTTGACAAAGTTAAAGAGCAGTCTGATGCTTACGGTCACAGTGTGAAGCGGGAATTCGCTTTTCTTGTAGCGCACAGCATGCTTCATTTATGCGGATATGACCATATGGAAGCGGAAGAAGCATCTGTCATGGAAGAAAAGCAGGAACTGGTACTTAGGATATTGGGAATCACAAGAGAGGAATAAGGAACTGCGAATGAGTCAGATTGAAGTGAAGAACAGGCAGATAATGGCATTTGGCGGCGTGCTTTCTGCTGTCACGTGGTTTTTACTTGGTAATATGATCGGTGATAACGGAATCGCATATTTTGCTGTTGCGGCGGAATGTTTTATGATTCTTTTTTCTTTGACAGGACTAAGATTGTCAGAAGGAATCAGCAGAGTACTTCGAAGCAGATATGTGAAAGGCCAGTATAAAAATGCAGACAGAGTGAAAAGCAGTGTCCTGCTGTTTCAGTCTGTTATAGGTGTTTTGTGCGGGTTGCTTTTATTTATTTTAGCGCCTGTCCTTGCAGGTAAGCTATTCTTGGTACCCTACGCCACACTAGCCCTTCGGATCCTTGCACCGGCACTGACAGTCAGAGTGTTGACTCAGATTTTTCTTGGATATTTTCAGGGATCCGGCATTCATATGCCAACAATGATCATTCACTTTTTAAGACAGATTCTCTACTTGGTATTTTCTCTTTTGTTTGTCAGAATGTTATATGATTACGGAGATAAAGTAAAACCGTTATTAAGGGATGATTGCCTGCCTTCTATGTACGGTGCTGCCGGAATGGCAATTGCAGTTTGTGTATCTGAGCTTTTGCTTTTGCTTTTTGTTGTGTTTATGTATCTGATCAGCCGGAATGCTTTTGCACGACATCAGGAAGGTCTGCGCAATACGGAGAGTTTTTACGGCGCGGTTGGAAGTCTGTATGGGTCAATGAGTCCGTATGTGATTTGTGAGTTTTTGTCAAGACTTCCTCTGTGGATCGGTCTGTTTTTCTTTATGAAGCACACTCAAAATGACGGGAGCGCTGTGATCAGCTTTGGAAAATATTATGGAAAGTACCTTGTACTCTGCACAGTCCTTATATTGATCTGTGGAAGCTTTCTGGACATGCTCTCTTTAAAGACTGCTCGTGCTGTAAGAAAAGGAGAGCAGCGATACATGAAAGAACTGTTTGGAACTGGTCTCCATATGGGTGTCGTTATTGTACTATATCCGGTGGTATTTCTTACTGTTATGTCCACACAGGTTAGTCACTTGATGGAAAAAACCAAGGGAGAGCCGGGTGAACTGGGAAGAATGTTCCTGATTGGCTCAGTTATGATTCTTTTTTCTGTTCTTGCTGTGTATTTTTCGAGCACTTTGGTCTATATGAATAAAATCAAGTTTGTTGTTCTTGGGCTCCTAGTGTCTGCGGTCGTCTTTACGATATTTGTGATCGTATTCTGCAGTGCTCCGAAGAACGGAATATATGGCTTCATTTATGCAAGTATGATTTCACAACTGACTCTTTGTGTGGTAACAGGCGGTTATCTCATCCGAATGCTTCGCGTTAAATTTGATTTCTTATATTGGATCTGTATTCCGGCCGGGGCTTCCGCTGTATCAGGACTCTTCTGTTTCTTTTTGGGTAAATATATGACACCTCACATGGGCTATTCCGTTACCGTGTCTGTTGGATTTTTAGTAGGATTATTACTATATTGGATCTTGTTGATCGCACTCAGAAGTTTCAGAAGTCAGGAACTGGACGCATTTTCGGGAGGCTTCCTGATTAGGAAAGTTATGCACATATTTTATGGATCCAAGAGTGAATAATTGAATAAAACCGAAAGAATCGCCGATACTGACAGTAATATGTTCAGTGAGGTAGATTATGAAGGTTTTTAAAAATTTTACTTTGTTTGTAATATATCCTGTTACTTTGATTGTGATAGGATTCCTCTGTGGCGTAACTTGTATGAGATATTTCTATCCCGGAAATCATTATCTGATACAGGACGAATATGGTTCGGGAGCGAAACAGAACTTTCAGACTGAAGATAGTAATGTGGAGAGGGAAATGTCTGAAGAGACTTCTGTTGTCGAGGAAAATGAGATAGATGATATCCAACACAGTTCAGATGTTCTTGATGTAGGAGTTGAATCGCAGCCCGCATCTCTTGTGGTTCAAAAGCTGAATGCCAACACATCATATGTTCTGGAAGAAGTTGATCTTCGAAGTGACACTGTTGTGGAAACCACATGGAAATTGCCCTCTATGTATATCGGTATGAACAGAGAACAGTTTGTGGATGCTATGGAAATTTATGAGACCTCACCTCCGCTTGATGAGCTGCAGAAAGGTTTTGTGAGTCTTGAGGTTATATCATTTTCCCCTCAGAAGGTTGTTGTGCGCATGAATTATGAATATGAACAGCCCGTAAACAGTTATTATCTGAAGGTGGAAAATAATTACGTTTCCGTGTATCTTGAGGATATGGTTACTCATTATATGGACACGGATATTTGCCTGAAAGATCTTCCCGATGATATTCAGCAGAATATTATTGGTGTTATGTATATGCCGGATGACGAAAGTCTTTATAATTTTCTTGAGAACTATTCAAGTTAATATGATTGAAGGAACAGTAGGATGAAGAATAATGTTGCTATAATTGGAGGAGGCGCCTGTGGAATGGCTGCAGCAATCAGTGCTGCACGAGAGGGCGCCTGTGTTACTATTTTTGAGAGAAATGACCGTTTGGGTAAAAAGATACTTGCCACAGGAAACGGTAAATGCAATCTTGGAAATGAGAGTCTTTCTGCAAAGGATTATCACAGTGACAATATTGAACTTATGGAGTATTGTCTGAAAGAGTTTGGAACAGGCGAGACGATCTCTTTCTTTCAGAGTCTTGGTCTTATGATCAAATCAAAAAACGGTTATCTGTATCCCAGAAGTGAACAGGCTTCGTCGGTTCTTGATGTGCTGCGAATGGCTGTTGAACGATATGGCGTTTGCGTGGTATATGAGGCAAAAATCAATCAGATCAGAAAGAGAAATGACGGCAGATTTGAAGTTGACTGGATTGGTCGGACGGATGGTCAGAGTACGGTTTTTGACTCTGTTGTATTGGCATGCGGAAGCAAGGCTGCACCCAAAACGGGTTCTGATGGCAGTGGTTATAAGCTTGCTAAACAATTAGGGCTTAATGTGACAGAGGTTGTACCGGCACTTGTTCAGCTTCATTGCAGGGAAGATTATTGTAAAGCAATAGCAGGTGTGAGAGCAGATGCGCTGATACATATTCAGGATGGCGGAAAAGAAATTGTAAGGGAACAGGGTGAATTGCAGCTTACAGACTATGGTATATCAGGTATCCCGGTGTTTCAGCTCAGCGGACAGGTGAATCAGCTTCTTCGTAAAAATAAGGGAAAAGAACTTGTTGCAAAAATTGATTTTTTACCGGAGTTCACCGGGAATGAATGGAACCAATTTGTGCAGTCACGAATGACTGAAATTTCCTTCAGAGAAAAAGAAACTGTGGAAGCCTTCTTTACCGGAATGCTTCACAAGAAGCTGATACTGTTGTTTTTGAAGCTTGCAGGGTTGAAACCCAATACTTTGCTTGTGGATGCAGATCGGGCCGGATTACTGGAAGTGTTTTCACTTTGCAGACAGTTTGTTCTTCATGTTACAGGAAGCAATTCTTACGATCATGCGCAGATCTGTTCCGGCGGTGTCAGTATGAGAGAAGTGACGAAACGTTTAGAAGCATCCCGGGTAAAAGGACTGTTTCTTGCAGGAGAACTGTTGCATGTTGACGGAAGATGCGGCGGATATAATCTGCAGTGGGCCTGGACCAGCGGAATCATTGCCGGAAGAAATGCAGCATTGTACAATCAGAAAGGTTCAGACAGATTATGATCAGAATCAATCAAATAAAGGTGAGTATTGAGCGCAGGAATACTATGGCTATTCTTCGGAAGAAAGCCGCGGAGTGTCTTCGTATCCGCGAATGTGACATTAAGAAGCTTACCATTGTCAGACAATCTGTAGATGCCCGTAAAAAGCCTGATATCTATTATAGTTATGTAATTGATGTAGAGGTTTTGCAGGAAGAAAAGGTATGTAAAAAAGTCAGAAACCCACAGGTCAGTCTTATAAAACCGATAGAATACGTTTTTCCTTATATTGCGGATGTTTGTGCTTCAACGTTTGATCGTCCGGTAATCGTCGGCAGCGGACCGGCAGGGCTTTTTTGTGCCTATTATCTGGCGAAAGCAGGCTTTCGTCCGATTCTGTTAGAACGTGGTCAGGATGTGGATAACCGTATCAGGGATGTTGAGATTTTCTGGCAGAACGGAACATTGAATCCGGAATCCAATGTTCAGTTTGGAGAGGGTGGTGCCGGCACTTTTTCAGACGGGAAGCTGAACACCCTTGTGAAAGATGTGGACGGACGCAACATGGCTGTTTTAAGGACGTTTGTTGAGATGGGCGCCAAGGAATCCATATTATATGAAGCGAAGCCACATATCGGTACCGATGTTCTTTGTAGTATTGTAAAAAAGTTACGCTGTGAGATTCTAAGGCTTGGCGGTGAAGTTCGCTTTGGATATAAAGTAACTGATGTAAAACAGGAAAATGGTCGTGTCAAAGCAGTGATCATTAATGACCGTGAAGAACTTAGCTGTAACTATCTGGTTCTTGCGATCGGTCACAGTGCACGGGATACGTTTGAGATGCTGTATCAGAGAGGGATTCCTATGGAGGCTAAGTCGTTTGCTGTAGGTCTCCGCGTTGAACATCCGCAGAATATGATCAATATGAGTCAATATGGAATGGCAAATCCTGGTGACTTAGGAGCAGCATCCTATAAGGTGACTGCCGGTACTGAATCCGGCAGAGGCGTGTATTCATTTTGCATGTGTCCCGGCGGTTATGTAGTCAATGCTTCTTCTGAACCAGGTCGTCTGGCTGTAAATGGAATGAGCTATAGCGGTCGAGACAGTATGAATGCTAACAGTGCTATTATTGTTTCGGTGACAACTGCGGACTTTGGTTCTGATCATCCGCTTGCAGGTATCCGCTTTCAAAGGGAACTGGAAGAGAGAGCTTATGGGCTTGGAAACGGTAAAATACCGGTACAGAAATATGGTGATTTTAAGAAATGTGTGGAAGAATCATATTTTGAAACTGACGATAAGCCCATTTTGTCCATGGAAAAAGAAGATGCTTTCACTGTTTCACCGGTCAATAAAGGCGGATATGTCTGGGCTGATGTGAGCCGAATCCTTCCGAATGAGTGTAATCACGCTTTTGTTGAAGCAATGACCAAATTTTCCAAGATGATACCCGGATTTGACAGAGAAGATGCGCTGCTGTCCGGTGTAGAAAGTCGTACCTCATCCCCTGTACGGATTAGCAGAGATAAAACGTATCAAAGCGAAGTTCGCGGTATCTATCCCTGCGGAGAAGGTGCCGGCTATGCAGGAGGTATCACATCAGCGGCTATGGATGGCATAAGATGTGCTGAGGCTGTTGCAAAATCGCTTGTTGACGTATATGGGAAAATGAAGTACAATTAAGTCTAAATTTGGTTTATCACCAGATGAATGAAAAACGGAGGTATTATATATGAACCGTTACCGCGAATTACTGAAAGATAAAAAGAGAATTGTTATTAAAATAGGTTCTTCTTCCCTGCAGCATCCGAATACCGGAGATCTTGATTATATTAAACTTGAAAAATTAGTCAGAGAGTTATGTGATCTCAGAAATCAGGGAAAGGATGTTGTTCTTGTCACCTCCGGTGCCATAGCAGTTGGGAAAAAAGCAGTTCATATGAAGGAGATCGATCAACAGGATCCTGTATCTGCAATCGCTGTAAAGCAGGCTTGTTCCGCTATCGGTCAGGCAAAACTGATGATGATATATGAGAAATTATTTGCAGAATATAATCAGGTAGCGGCCCAGATTCTGATGTCAAAAAATACGATCGTTGATAATTTGAACCGATTTAATGCACACAATACTTTTTCTGAGCTTTTGAAGCTTGGAGTGATACCTGTTGTGAATGAGAATGATACCGTAGCAACCTATGAGATTGAGATTGGTGATAATGATACGCTTTCTGCCATTGTTGCTTCCCTGATTGAGGCAGACCTGTTGATTCTTCTATCAGATATTGACGGATTGTATACAGATGATCCCAGAAAGAATCCTGATGCTGAATTTATTGAACAGGTAGATGAGTTGACTGAGGAATTGATGGGTATGGGAAAAGCTACCACAGGAAGTAATGTGGGAACAGGCGGTATGAATACCAAGATGATTGCAGCCAAGATTGCTACCAGCTGTGATGTTGATATGATCATTGCCAACAGTAAGGATGTGGGTATCATTCACCGCATTATGGAAGGCAGCAATGAGGGAACCCTTTTTCTTGCCGGCAAAGATAAGCATTTCGATCTACCTTTGTTTGTACAGACCTTGCATAAAAATTAAATGGAATGGAGTTATTCTATGAATCTCGAAGAAATGATCAAGCGAATTAATGAATTATATCACAAGTCCAAAGCGGAAGGACTGTCTGAAGACGAGAAAAAGGAACAGGCTGAACTTCGCAGTGCTTATGTAGCCAATGTGAGGGCAAATCTGAGAGGGCACCTGAATAATATCAGTATTCAGAATGAGGATGGTACGATTGTGAATCTTGGTGAGAAGTTTGGCAATAAAGGTACACACTGATGGATAAATCTGTTATTCGAAGAGACGTGCTTAGCATTCGGAGTCAACTGGATCCTGATACGAAAAAAATGGCTGCTATAAGACTTGCTGACCGGATTATCGGCCACCAATGGTTTTATCGGTCGGATACAGTACTTGCCTTTGCGTCATATGGCAGCGAAATAGACACTACAGAAATCCTTAAGGAAGCTTTGAGAGTTGGCAAGAAACTATATCTTCCCAAAGTAGAAGGTGAAGAGATGGTTTTTTACAGAATTCGGTCACTTAGTGATCTGAGTCCGGGTTATAAAGGAATTCCGGAACCCTTTGATAAAGAGAAAAGTGTACTAACCTGTCCGGAACAGTTTGTTTATGATCCCGAGGAAATAGATCATACTTTGATGATCATGCCCGGAGTGGCATTTGATCCGTATAAAAATCGTTTAGGTTATGGAAAAGGCTATTATGATAGGTTTCTTTCGGATAAAGAATTGCTGCAGCTTCGCAGCATTGCAGTTGGTTATCGGTGTCAGGCAGTAGAAGAACTGCCTGTTGGAGAACATGATATCAGGCCTTATCAGGTGATATTGGTCTGATGAATGGGAGGTTTAGAATGATAGATCTTAATGTCATGGGTAAACGCGCCTGTGATGCCAAATATATATTGCAAAACGTAAGTACGGAACAAAAGAATTTTGCACTCAGAAATGCTGCCGATGCTCTTTTGGTACATTCCGGTGGAATTCTCTCAGCTAACGCCATTGATATCGCAGAAGCAGAAAAAAACGGCATGCATCCGGGCATGATAGACAGATTGCGTCTGACAGCAGAGCGTATTAAAGCAATGGCAGATGGTCTTTGTCAGATTTCAGAACTGGAAGATCCCATTGGTGAAGTCCTTGAGAGATTTGAGCGCCCGAATGGGCTTATGATTGAAAAGAGAAGAGTGCCTTTGGGCGTGATTGGAATCATTTATGAATCCCGACCTAATGTGACAGCCGATGCTTTTGGGCTGTGCTTTAAAACCGGAAATGCAGTGATCTTAAAAGGCGGAAGTGATGCAATTCATTCTAATACAGCAATTACGGAAGTGATAAGGGAAAGTCTTGTGAAAAGCGGTTTGACTGCGGATGCCATTCAGTTGATCACGGATACAGACAGAAGTGTAACCGCTGCCTTTATGCGATTAAATGAGTTTGTGGACGTGCTCATTCCCAGGGGAGGTGCCGGATTGATCCGAGCTGTAGTGGAGAACAGTACGATTCCCGTGATTGAGACAGGAACCGGTAATTGCCATATTTATGTGGACAAAGATGCGGATCTTTCGATGGCTGTGAATATCATTGTGAATGCAAAGACGCAGAGAATCGGTGTCTGTAATGCCTGTGAATCCTTAGTGATCCATGAGGAGGTAAGGGAGAAGTTTTTGCCGGCCCTTTCCCAAGCACTTAAGAGCAAAAATGTAGAAATGCGAGGAGACCTGGGAATCAGAGAGTTTTTGACTGATTGTGCAGCGGCGACAGAAGATGATTTTGGTAAAGAGTATCTTGATTACATTATTTCCATGAAAACAGTCAGAAGCGTTGAAGAAGCGATATCACATATCAATCAATATAATACCAAGCACTCGGAGTCTATTATTACAAATGATCCTGATACGGCTGAGAAGTTCCTGAACAGCATAGATGCTGCCTGTGTTTATGTAAATGCTTCCACCAGATTTACAGATGGTTTTGAGTTTGGTTTTGGAGCCGAGATCGGAATCAGTACGCAGAAGCTTCATGCGAGGGGACCAATGGGACTGAAAGAACTGACATCCTATAAGTACGCAGTTCGTGGAAATGGTCAGATCCGAAATTGATCAAAAGGGGAGAAGATAAAGTGAGTAACATGAGAGGAATTGACACGCCTGTCAGAAAACGAAGAAGGCGTGTTTTCAAAGAAGTAGCGAATCTTGCATTTCATTCTAAGAATCTGAAGGATGACATGGAGGCGTTACCATATGAGATCGTAGATTATGAGGAATCGGATTTTCATGAGAGTGTTTATCGTGATAGAGCCATTATCCGTGAGATGATCCGTCTTGCTATGGGCATGAGTCTCCGTCAGGAAAACCGTAACAGACCCGGTCATTTGACTGAAGGCCTGGAGGAAAGTAATATTGATGAGAAATATTATGAACCGCCTTTAATGCAGGTGATTCCTTCCGCTTGCAATGCCTGTCCCGAAAATCATTATGAGATTACGGATTCCTGTATGGGTTGTGTTGCGCATCCCTGTCAGGCTGTCTGTCCCAGAGGTGCAATTTCCATGGTGAAAGGCAGATCAGTGATCGACCAGGATAAATGTATCAAATGCGGTAAGTGTATGGAAGTTTGTCCCTATGACGCTATTTGTCATAAAGAACGTCCCTGCAAGAAGGCCTGTGGTGTCAATGCGATCAAGAGCGATAGCAGAGGACGGGCCTGCATTGATAATGAAATTTGTGTCTCCTGTGGTCAGTGCATGGTCAGCTGTCCTTTTGGAGCCATTGCTGATAAATCTCAGATTTTTCAGCTGATTCGTGCCATGCAGTCAGGCAGAAAGATTATTGCGCAGATTGCGCCTGCATTTGTAGGGCAGTTTGGTCCGAGAGTGACGCCTGAAATGTTTAAAACAGCATTGAAGGAGCTTGGATTTGCAGATGTATATGAAACCGCTATCGGTGCAGATCTTGGATGTATGGCGGAAGCAGAGCATTATGTAAAAGAAGTTGCCACAGGCAATCAGGCATTTGCGCTTACATCCTGTTGTCCTTCCTGGTCCGTGATGGCAAAACATTTGTTTCCTGAGACCATCGATAAGATCAGTAATGAATTGACACCTATGGTTGCCACTGCCAGAATCATCAAAGCAGAGCATCCGGATGCATCTGTGGTGTTTATCGGACCTTGTGCATCTAAAAAACTGGAGGCCAGTCGTCGTACCGTTCGTTCCGATGTTGATTTTGTAATTACTTTTGAGGAATTGACAGGAATGTTTGAGGCTAAGGGGATTCTGCTCAATGAGATCAAAGCAATGGATGAAATGCAGGATGCGACCGGTGCAGGACGTGGTTACGGTGTGGCTGGCGGCGTAGCCAGTGCCATTGAGGATTGTATCAAGAAGTATTATCCCGGAACAGAAGTAAAGATTGAACATGCAGAAAGCCTTGCGGAGTGTAAGAAAATGCTTCTTTTGGCTAAGGCCGGAAAGAAAAACGGATGTCTGATCGAGGGTATGGCGTGTCCGGGTGGTTGTGTTGCCGGTGCAGGTACTAATATTTCTATTCCGCAGGCTATGAAAGAGGTCGCCCGTTTTAAGGGAGCTGCTCAGAAGAATATTCCTTAAAGAACGCTCCGCGGGGATCGCACTGCGATGAAAGGCAATCTATGATTGCCGGTAGTTGTCTGCTTCGCAGACCCGCCGCAGGCGGAGAATTTCGCGAAG
>JAZNMF010000032.1:0-29080 GCA_045579545.1 Acetatifactor sp.
AATATTGCAATTGATCAAAGAAACCTCAATGTAAAAAAATCCTTGTCCGGATATATCAAAATTCCCATGGCAGGGAACCGGCCGGATATCATTCGCATAAAAGGCCCTTGAAAAACGCCGGTGCTAGGCGCAACAAGTTGCGCCGCAAGAGGCGGAACCATTGGTTCTGTCTCGCGCTTAGCATCCGCTGCGATTTTTCACGGAGCGAGAGCGTGCCGCTATACGAACGATATCCTGCCATCTCCGATGTTTGATCGAGGGGCAATTCTTGTCAAAGGCCATGAAAAATCATCCGGCCGGTTCCCTGCCATGGGAATTTTGATATATCCGGACAAGGATTTTTTTACATTGAGGTTTCTTTGATCAATTGCAATATTGTCTCAATCGAATCCATCTGGCCGCTCTGGTCCATGGTATCGCGGTAGGATTGTCTGGAAGAGTACAGTTGTTGTACCTTTTCGAGCAGCAGGTCGGTGGCCAGATCCTCTTCCCGAATCACCATGGAAAATCCCTGGGCCTCAAAGGAGGCGGCGTTGAGAAGCTGGTCTCCTCTACTGCTTCCTGCAGGCAGGGGAATCAGAATGTTAGGCTTTTTCAGCGCCAGCAGTTCGCAGATGGCATTGGCGCCGGCTCTGGAGATCACCAGATCGGCCATGGCAAGCAAATCTTTCAATTCAGAAGTGATATACTCAAACTGCATGTATCCGGGAGTGTTGATCAGCTGATCATCAGTCTTTCCTTTGCCGCACAGGTGAACCACCTGAAAATCCTGAAGAAGTCCGGGGAGGGCCTTTCTTACGGCGTTATTGACATTGACAGCGCCCAGACTGCCACCCATTACCAGAATCACCGGTTTGTTGGCGGTAAAGCCGCACAGGTTCAATCCTGTTAATTTATTTCCCTTGGTCAGCTCTTCCCGGATGGGAGAACCGGTGAGGACAGCCTTCTTCTCGGGAAGCATCTTAAGCGTTTCCGGGAAATTGCAGCATACTTTGGACGCAACCGGAATGCAAAGCTTGTTGGCGAGTCCCGGTGTCATATCGGATTCGTGGAGAATGCAGGGGATGCCTAGAGTAGCGGCGGCCCTGACCACGGGAACACTGACAAAGCCTCCCTTGGAAAATACCACATCCGGCTGAAAGGTCTTTAAAAATTTTCTGGCCTCACGGAACCCTTTGATCACGCGGAATGGGTCGGTGAGGTTCTTTAGATCCAGATATCTGCGAAACTTACCGGTTGAAATGCCGGTATAAGGAATCCCGATATCCAGGATCAGTTTCTTTTCAATGCCGTCGTAAGAGCCTATGTAGGCAATTTCATACCCCTCCTCAATAAGTCTGGGAATCAGGGCAATATTGGGAGTGACATGGCCGGCAGTACCGCCGCCTGTCAGAACAATTCTCTTCATGGCCTGTTACCTTTCTCAAATCATGGTTTCCAGCGCGCGGGCCAGCTGGTCGGGACAGGAGGTGGACTTAAAGCCGCAGCGGATCCCCTTCAGTCGCAGGATCGCTTCTTCCACAGGCATTCCCTTGACCAGAGCAGAAATTCCCTGCAGGTTGCCGTTGCAGCCTCCGGTAAATCTGACGGACTCAATCACGCCGTCCTTCAATTCAATATCGATAGCTGAGGAACAGGTTCCCTGTGTCTTATATCTCATACTTATTTCCTCCAACAATAACAGGCGGCAGCGTTGCCGCCCGGATGATTCGTTATTCTATAGTATAGCAGATTTCCCTTTTCGGTGCAATGAAAAAGTGCCTTATCCGCTTTGTCGAAAGGGGTCATATCCAGCCGGAAAAACAGTTTTTGGGTCAACGGTTTACCGTCAACGGATATTGTAAATCCTGTTTGTGTAATTTATAATAATGAATAAAGAACCGGGAAATTGTGTGAAACGGAGGGATGAATATGTTTTCAATATTTCAGGAGGAGATGATCTTATCAGCACTGATGGGCCTGTTTTTGGTGCTCAGTATTCTGAGCAGATTGTTTTTGGGTCTTCTGTACCGGCGTTTGATCCGGGAGACGGACAATATGGCATCAACCGACAATAAACTGCTGAAGCAGTGTAAACTAAAGTTTGCCAACTGTTTTCAGTTAAACAACGGTGTATCCAATATTCCCATTTTTGTGGACAAGTTTCTGAACCGTCTGGCCATAGGCAGACTGAGCTTTGATGCCGTATATCACCTTTCGGGTCAGTTCGTTCTTTTGTCAGTAGTCTGTTCCGGTGTGGGCGTGTGCAAAAGTATTGTCCGAGGAAGGTCGCTGGGAGACATATTGCCGTTCTATATTGCATGCTTTCTGGGACTGTATGTTTTTTTCTCTGTGTCTGCGGTGGTGGATATCAAGGGAAAAAGAAGAATGCTCAAGGTAAACCTGGTGGATTATCTGGAAAACCATCTGTCGTCGCGTATGGATGTGACGGATCAGGATATTCAGATGCTGTACGGAAGAGAGTGGGTGGACAAGGAACGTATTAACCCGCAGACGGTGCCGGAGAAAAAAAGCAGAAGGGCGGGAGAACCGGAATTTAACGGGGAACAGGAAAAGGAACTGGAGGACTTATTACTGGATTTTTTGACTTCCTAGTCACTATATCTGACAGGGGTTTCACAAAAATCATCTTGAATTTACCATGCTTCTTTGTTACACTATAGGTAACTATGGAAGGAGTGATATTATGAGTAAACACGTTACATTTGATTATTCTAAAGCAGGTTCTTTTATTTCTCAGGAGGAAGTAGGATATATGAAGAAGCTGGCTCTTGACGCCAGAGATCTTTTGGTAGGCAAGACCGGCGCAGGCAATGATTTTCTGGGCTGGATCGATCTTCCGGTAGAGTATGATAAAGAGGAGTTTGCAAGGATCAAGGAAGCAGCAAAGAAGATCCAGAGTGATTCAGAGGTACTTCTGGTGATCGGTATCGGAGGTTCCTATCTGGGAGCCAGAGCAGCCATCGAATTTTTGAGACACAGCTTTTACAATGTGGTGGACAAGAGCATCCGCAAGACACCGGAGATTTATTTCTGCGGTAACTCTATCAGCTCTACATATCTGAAGCATCTGATGGATGTGGTGGGAGACAGAGATTTTTCTGTTAATATGATTTCCAAATCCGGAACAACCACAGAGCCCGCTATTGCATTCCGCGTATTTAAGGCAAAGCTGGAGGAGAAATACGGCAAGGAAGAGGCTGCCAAGAGAATCTATGCTACCACTGACAAGGCAAAGGGCGCCCTCAAGAAGGTGGCAGACGAGGAAGGCTACGAGACCTTTGTAGTGCCTGATGATGTAGGTGGACGTTTCTCAGTTCTCACCGCAGTGGGACTTCTTCCCATTGCAGTCAGCGGTGCCGATATTGATAAGCTGATGGAAGGTGCTGCAAGCGGAAGAAAACGCGCACTGGAGAATGACTTTGCGGAGAACGATGCGCTGCAGTATGCCGCACTTCGCAATATTTTGTTGAGAAAAGGTAAGAATATAGAGATCCTTGCCAACTATGAGCCGGGTGTTCACTACGTATCCGAGTGGTGGAAGCAGCTGTACGGCGAGAGTGAAGGAAAGGACCAGAAGGGTATTTTCCCTGCCAGTGTGGATCTGACCACAGACCTGCACTCTATGGGACAGTTTATTCAGGACGGCTCCAGAATCATCTTTGAAACAGTTCTGAATGTGGAGGAGTCTCGGGAAGAGATCATTATGGGAGAAGAGGCAGTTGATCTTGACGGCCTGAATTATCTTGCCGGCAAGACCGTTGATTTTGTCAACAAGAGTGCCATGAATGGTACTATTCTTGCGCACACGGACGGAAATGTTCCCAATCTGATGGTAAATATCCCTCAGGCAGATGAGTTCTGCCTTGGTGAACTGTTCTATTTCTTTGAGTT
Organism: Acetatifactor sp.; assembly: GCA_045579545.1. Classification (GTDB taxonomy): domain Bacteria; phylum Bacillota; class Clostridia; order Lachnospirales; family Lachnospiraceae; genus Acetatifactor. The sequence goes on from JAZNMF010000032.1 coordinate 3,895, forward strand.
CGCATGCGGTGTCAGCGGTTATCTGCTGGGTGTGAATCCGTTCAACCAGCCCGGCGTGGAGAGCTACAAGAAGAATATGTTTGCTCTGCTCGGCAAGCCCGGATATGAGGCACAGAGAGAGGAACTTCTGAAAAGACTGTAGAGGAGGTCTGCCAGGTTGATGCAGATAGTAATATTGGAAAGAAACAGCGTGGGTCCTGACGTTTCGGTGGCCAGTCTGGATGAGCTGGGTGAAGTGACAAGCTATCGTAACACTGTTACAGCGGAAGAAGTGATAGAGAGAGTCAGGAATGCGGATATTATTGTTGCCAACAAGTCGCCTCTTCGGGAGGAGACATTGAAGGATGCGCCCAATGTGAAGCTGATCTGTCAGCTTGCCACCGGCTATGACAATGTAGATCTTAAGTATTGCAAGGAAAGGGGCATTGTGGTTTGTAATGTGGTGGACTATTCCACGGCTATGGTAGCACAGCATACGTTCCTGCTTGCCCTTGCCCTGTCGGAGAAGCTGCCCCACTATGATCAGTATGTGAAATCCGGAGCATACAGCGCGCAGGACCGTTTTTCCAATTTTGATGTGCCTTTCTATGAGCTGGACGGTAAGACCTGGGGCATCGTGGGAATGGGCAATATCGGCAAACGTGTGGCAAAGATTGCCTCCGCGTTCGGCTGCCGCGTGATCTTTCATTCCATTACCGGCAGGAGTACCTGCACCGACTATCCGCAGGTGGACAAGGAAACCCTTTTGGCCGAGAGTGATGTTCTGTCGCTGCACTGTCCGTTAAGCGATCTTTCCCTGAATTTCATTGACGCGGAAGCCCTTAAGAAAATGAAGAAATCTGCCATTCTGGTAAACGTGGCAAGAGGCAGGGTAGTCAATAATACTGACTTATACCATGCGTTGCTGGCAGGTGAAATTGCCGCTGCGGGACTGGATGTTGTGGAGAAAGAACCTCTGGAGCCGGAGAATCCTTTAAGCAGATTGCAGGATTCCAATCAATTGATCATTACACCGCACCTTGCGTGGGCGAGTGTGGAAGCCAGAACCAGATGTGTGGAAGGTGTATACAACAATATTAAAGCATTTCAACAGGGGAATCCCGAAAATGTGGTGAACCCTTAGGAGGAAGTGACATGAAAGACAAAATCAAGCAGCTTTGGATAAAGTACGAAGAGATCATAGCGTACCTGATCGTGGGTGTTCTGACCACCATGGTATCATGGGGAGCTAAATTCCTGGCCAACTTCCTGTTGTTTGAGGGAACCCTGTATCCTACCAGCGGTCAGAATCTGATACTCAGCATCATCAACTGGACTGCGGGTGTAGTTTTTGCCTATTTTGCCAACAGAAAATATGTGTTTAAAAGCCACGAACCCGTGCTCAAGGAGGCTCCGAAGTTTGTTCTTTCCAGAGTGTCCACATTGATACTCGATACCATTGTGATGCAGGTGCTGGGAGCCCTTGGCGTAGACGTAGTGGTAGCAACCCTGATTTCTTCGGTATTGGTTATTATCGGCAATTATGTATTCAGCAAGCTGTTTGTGTTTAATGGCAAAAAATAATAGGTTATCGGGGGCGCTTTCCCGCCCCCTCCTATAACTATCTTTTATCTTTCAATATCTATATTCTTTTATTTCCCATGAAAAATAGTTGGCAAAACTTTTTAAAAAAAAACAAAAAAATACTTTACAAACGTTATCACATATGATAACCTAAGAGAGGAGAGGATACTATTTTTGAGGTAGAACTTTATCGAAAAGAGAATGGAAGGGTGCCCATTGAAGAATTTTTACAATCTTTGCCACCCAAATTAAGAGCAAAGGCATTTAGCGATATTGAACTATTGCAGAAGTATGGGAACGAGCTGAGGGAACCGTACGTTAAACCCATCAAAGGGAAGAACGGCAAGGATCTATATGAGCTCCGGATTAAGTTCGCCAATGATATAGCCAGAATATTTTACTTTACATATTATAACAATAAATATGTACTTTTGCATGGATTTATCAAGAAGACCATGAAGACGCCGCACGAGGAGATTCTGCGGGCAAAGGGGTACATGGAAGATTACAAGAGGAGGGTATCACAATGAGCAAAGCAGGTGTTTCTTTTGACAACTTAAGAAGTCAGTTGATGCAGGACGCAGAGTTTGCAGCAGAATATGAGAAACTGCGCCCCCGCTATGAAGTGATTTCACAGATCATTGAGAGCAGAAAAGAGAATAACATGACCCAGGAAGAGCTGGCAAAGAAGATTGGAACCCAGAAGTCCAATATATCCAGATTGGAAAGCGGTGCTTACAATCCCAGTCTTGATTTCCTGATTAAGGTGGCGCGGGCACTGGGAAAGGAACTGAAGATTCAAATAAAATAAATGGGCTGCCTTCACAGACAGCCCGTAAATTTAAAGCATTTATACTAAATATTCTTTATCATTTCTTCTACCAGTCTGGCGGAATGCTTTGCGGCAGCTTTCTCGAAGACGGGATATTCCACTTCGGCGGTTTCGTCAGCCTTGTCCGAAATTGCTCTGATTATGACAAAGGGAATTTGGTTCAGGTAAGCACTGTGTGCGATGGCAGCACCTTCCATTTCCGTACAGTCACCCTGATACAATTGAATCAGGCGTTTCTTCACATTCTTATCAGAGACAAACTGATCACCGCTGACAACACGTCCGATTAAGGCATTGATGTCGGGATTTACTTTTTTGCAGGATTCTCTGGCAAGGAGTGCCAGTTTTTCATCTGCCGGGAATTCCCTGCGCCCCAGCTGCGGTACTTCACCGGGCTGATAGCCGAAGATGGTGGCATCTACATCGTGATGAAGTGCGTCTGCCGAAATCAGGATATCACCGATGTTCAGCGCGTTATTGAGAGACCCGGCCACCCCTGTGTTGATAATATGGCTGACGCAGAAATGATCTGCCAGAATCTGAACGCAGAGTGCCGCATTGACTTTTCCTACGCCGCTGCGCACGATCACAACATTCACTCCATTGAGCAGACCTTCGTGAAATTCCATGCCTGCTTTTCTGAAAATGCCGGAGGTGCCCATCTTAGACTTCAGTTCTTCAATCTCCAGCTCCATAGCCCCTATGATTCCGATTTTTATCATGTTATCCCCTCCCTAAATCATTGCGGATACGTAAGCCTGTCAGGTGTAATACAGTAAAGAACCTGATCCAGATATTTCTTTGCGAGATAGTTTGCCATAGGCAGATTCATGTCCAGATAATTGCCGCAGTCCTTAGCTGAGGCGCCGGGAACTTCGTCGTGAAAGTCTCTGATAAATTCAAACATTTCCACCATGAGAGGGACAATACTCTCTGAAGTCAAATTCCCTGCCAACAAAAGATAAAAGCCAGTGCGACAACCCATGGGACCGAAATAGATGGTCTTATCCTTATATGCAGGGTGGTTGCGCAGATAGGTGGCTGCCAGATGCTCTATGGTGTGCATTTCTGCAGTGTTCATGACAGGCTCCTCGTTGGGACTGGTCATGCGCAAATCAAAGGTAGTTATGGTCTCCGCACCGATGGTATCCTTTCTGGATACATAGACACCGGGTTGCAGCTTGATATGATCTATTGTAAAGCTTGCTATCTTTTCCATTGTGTTGTCCTTTCCTGATGTGAAGAGTTTCACCATGAAAAGTATACACTATTCTGCAGGAAATGAAAAGTGTTAAGTTACCATGTCACCTGGTTTGCGCCGGAAAATTTCTGCTTCTGAGATCGGGCGGCGGCAGACATGGTGTGTATATAAGGCCCTTGAAAAACGCCGGCGCTTGGCGAGGTCAGACGAAAACAGCAGGTTTTCGTCTCGAGCCTAGCGTCCGCTGCGATTTTTCACGGAGCGGGAGCGTGCCGCTATACACACCATGTCTGCCGCCGCCCAATTTCAGAGGAGAAAAATCCCCGGCGCAAATCAGCTGACACGACAAAACGACTATCGGGCATTTCGGTAATCTTCGATGAGCAGGGACAGGTGAGACACGACAGCGGTGGGGAGTCCATCCACATTCAACCGAGGAACATCATCGAGACCAAGGAGATAGTCGGTGGTCACATTAAAAACCTTTGCAAGTCTCACCAGCATTTCGATGGAAGGCTGGATATTTTCATTCTCCCAGTTAGAAACGGTCTGCTTGGAAATATTCAATTTCTTGGCTAATTCCACCTGACTCCAGCCAAGGGAAGTCCTGATTTCGTATAGTCTCTGGCCCAGCATAAGATACTCCTTGAGTCCAATATTATAATACTATTGTATATAATTTCTTGACAATTATGAAATACTATGGTATTGTAATATTGGACTACAAAGAAATATGTCCACAAAAACTAACTGCATACGAAAGAAATGTATTGCATGAAAGTACGAGGAGGAAAGAGAAAATGAATCGTGTAGTGATCACCACTAAAAAATCAAACAAGGCATATCTTATTGCAGGTATCTTGGTTGCAGTGCTGTTTGCAGGGTTTGCAATGTATTTAAATTCTTATATCGGCAATATGAGTTCTTTTGAATTGGCATTCAGTAAGACGGCATCTTCCATTTCAACTTGTGTTACGATTTTGTATATTGTGGCATTTGTAGAGCTGATGTGGACCATATTATGTGCCATGTCTTATGCGGATGTGTACGAAGATAAGATCGTGGGCAAAGGAATGGAAAAGCTGAATCTTCGGGATTTTCATCTGGATTACTCACAGATCACCGATATCTCTTATTCCGGTTTGAATCTGTATATTTCTACTGTCGGCGGAAAATATAAAATAATCACCAACGCAGTGAAGGCTAAGGAAGTATTTAATTATTATAACAAAGTAAAGAATACACAATAAGAAGAAATTACAGATAGAAAAGGGCTGCCGGTTATCCGGCGGCCCTTTTAAGCAGGATAGAGGAATTTAAATGGAGCCACAAAAAACTACCATTTTCCTTAGTCTTGTTTCTGCAGTATGATCATTTCCGGCGTATATTCCGGATATTCCCCGGTCCAAGGAACACCTATTTCTTTCTTGAGGAAGGTATCATAGGATAGTCCTATGGAGCCGTCTTCCAGTACTGTCAGATATCCGGCGATGGTATTCCCCAGATTAGAGGTACAGATGATAGAAGCGATATTGTCGGTCAGATAGACGGAAAAAAGCTGTTCAGTAAATACGCTATCCATCTCTACGCCATTGTCCTGTTCATTGACAAAGGTAAGGTCCATATCAAAAGATTGGCCGCGGATAGAATTTTGCACATTCTTAATAGAAATCATGTAGCCGCCGTCCTTAGAAATATCCTCTCCATATGTATAGACATACTGGCCTTCCTCTATCTTCAGGTCGTTTCTGAAAGAGTCGGAAGCGGCTATTGCGGTATAGGGAGCAAGTTCTTCATCTGAAGTGAGTGTATGGCTGCTGCCATCCGGACTGTCCCACCCGCAAAACATTCTGACAGATCCATCTCTCAAAAAGTTTAAAATAGCTATCCACTGGTTATTGGCTGAGGAGGTTGCATTAATAACAGTGTTTCTACTTCGTAATTCGCTGACAGAGGTGTTTACAATATCTATAATCTGTTCATTGGCATCATAGTTTTCAATGCACAGATCAAAAGAGATGCCGGGTGCATCTCCGGAGACGGTTACATTGCTGATAATGATCTTGCAGCTACCCGGATTGCGGTGATCTCTTCGGTGCAGATACTCCCCTTCCCGGATAAATGAAACTGTTTCAAAAGATTCCGTTTGCAGGGTTTCTGATTCTGAAGGGTCATCCTGTACCATTTCTGTTTCCGCAAGGTCCTCCTGCAGAGTTTCCGTTTCTGCAGGGACCTCCTGAAGAGATTGGGTACCTGTAGAATCTTCCTGCAGAGAATATGACTCGTCCGTCACTTCCTCCCTATGTTCCCTCTCATAGGCAATTTTTGCGTTGTGGGAGTATGTGGCAGCGCCCACAGAAACAGCTCCTGCCACACCGATGGCGGCAATTCCTATGGCAAATTTAGCACCAAGCGTCAAGCCGACCTTGGCAGCGATTCCCGTGGCAGCGGCAGATACTCCGGTGGAGGCAGAAGCTGCTGCCACGGCAGAAGTGGTTGCCCCGGTAACTCCAGCAGATGCACCTGTGGCAGCGGTCACTGTTGCGGCTCCGGTGGAGATCAGTCCGAGAGTACTGCAGGACGCACGATAAATATTTTGTGCGGTACCGGTCTGCATCGTATATTTTTCTCCGGAAAGCAGTGCCTTGTATGCAAGAAGCAAAACGGCGGGGGAGAGGGAGCAGAGCTTGTAGCGGTTGATCCTTTCGTGCTCCGTGACTTTATCCTTTAAGAATTTCTTGGCATAGTTTAAGCGGCTTTTGATGGTATTGGAGGAGCATTCAAACACACTGGCAATCTCATCAATCTTCATATTGTCATAGTAAAAAGCTATAACAGCGGCTCTCTGCAGTTCGGGAAGCTCATCAATCATCCCCTTGATGATCTCAGTGGTGGCTTTGGTGTCGGCGGCTGCCTCGGGCTGAAGATCTTTGTCGTCGCTGGTCAGTTCTTCAAACATACAGCTGCTGTCCTCGTCCAGAAGAAGTTCTTTTCTCTCCCGGAAAATTCTCATACCCTGGCGATAGGTAATGCTGCCCAGCCAGGCATAGATACTGTCCGGATTTTCAAGAGAGGAAAGGCCCTTGTATGCCTGTATGTAAGTTTCCTGTGTCAGGTCGAGGGCGTCCTGCTCATTTTTCATGATGTACAGGGCTCTTGCGTACACATAATTGTAGGTTTGGGAATAAAGGAGGTTGAAGCCTTCCTCCTTGCCTTCTTTCATCTGTAAAAAACTATCTGATAGTGTTTTATCTGCTGTCATGGCAATCCATCCTTATGTAGACCGTTTAATAACAGTTATAAAGTCCTTTTTATTATAATACCCCAAAGAATGAAGTTCAACAAAAAATAAATTTTGGCATAAAACCAGCTTTTACGGCATAAAAAATCCGCTGCAGGACAACTTTCCGCAGCGGATACTTTTCTATAAAAGAAGATTACTTCTTTGCTTTTCTTTCCTTTACCTCTTTCACAGAAGTTGTAACCATCCTGGTCAGAGCAAACAGTGCAATGGCGTTGGGGATAACCATCAGGTAGTTGAAAGCATCGGTCAACTCCCAAACCAGATCACTCTTCATCATGGTTCCAAGGAAGATAAATACCAGAGCGATGAGGGTGTAAACAACGGTACAAGCCTTCTGGTTCTTCTTGCCAAACAGATACTGTGCATTGATCTTACCGAACATGTTCCAGCTCAGCACTGTGGAGAATGCGAAGAAGAACAGGCAGATTGCCACGAACATCGCACCGAAATCAGCGCCCAGAACCGTGCCGAAAGCGGTCTGTGCCAGGTTGGTCTTAGTGATGGTCTCGCTTGCAGCAGCGGCTCCAACACCATGGAGAGCACCGTCAGCAGTATACAGAGTGGAGATGATAACCAGTGCGTTCAGGGTCAGAACAACAAAAGTATCAATAAATACACCGATCATGGCAACAACACCTTGATCATGGGGATGTGCTACATTTGCCTGTGCGTGTGCGTGCGGAGTGGAACCCATACCTGCCTCGTTGGAGAAGAGACCTCTCTTGGCACCCTGGCTGATAGCGGCCTTGATACCGGCACCGAAAGCACCGCCCAGGATAGCCTGAGGCTGGAAGGCATATTTGAAGATCATGCCGAAGGTTGCAGGCAGATATTCAATGCGGAGAGCCAGGATAATCAGACCACCGATCAGGAACAGACCTGCCATAACAGGAACCAGCTTCTCACATACAGATGCAAGGCGGCGAACACCACCTAAGAAGATGATCGCGCAGATGGCAACCAGTACAATACCCACAACCCATGCAGGGATACCAAATGCAGTTTCAAAGGTGGAACCGATGGAGTTGGACTGAACCATGGAGCCCATGAAGCCCAGTGCCAGAATTGCAGCCACTGCAAAGAAAGCTGCCAGGAACTTGCCGAATTTGCCCTTGAATGCGGTAGTAATGTAATAAACGGGACCGCCGTGGATGTTGCCGTCTTTGTCTTTGATACGTGTCTTCTGTGCCAGAGTTGCCTCGGCGTAGATGGTAGCCATACCGAAGAATGCGATCACCCACATCCAGAAGATTGCACCGGGACCACCGGTCAGGATCGCGCCGGATGCACCGACGATATTACCGGTACCAACCTGAGCCGCGATTGCAGTAGCCAGAGCCTGGAAAGAGCTCATGCCGCTTGCCTGCTTTCCGCCCTTCAGGGACATATTGCCGAAAACCTTCTTCATACCTTCACCAAAGCAGCGAACCTGTACGAAACGTGTCTTGATGGTGTACCACAGGCCGACACCGACTAACAGTACAATAAGTATGTAGCTTGACAGATACTCGTTGATGTTAACAACGATTGGGTACAAAAAATTTTGTAATGCTTCCATGATACATTTTCCTCCTGAAAAAACAAACGGAACAGTTGAAACTCAACTGCTCCGGAAAAGCCAATAAAACATAGTGACACAAAGTGTCTGAGTATGTTCCTCTGTCCTTTTACCTGAGAGATTCAGCTGTCGAAACAGCCTTGCACCTTCGGTACTCAATCCTGAGCTTCTCCAGAGCTGCATCCATTCTTAGTCCTCACCCGCGTACGGGCACCTGAGAGTGTTACTCCTTCGGCAGGCCTGCGCCATTCCCCTAAGAACTTCAACTGCCATTATTTTATTGTCGTTTTTTACGATAGCATACTTGTAAAAGCTTGTCAACTGTTTCTTTTAAGATGTATAATGAGGTTACTGTATACTGTAAAAAGGAGAGTCTTTTGATGAAAAAATTGATTGCTGCGGTTTTGACCGTCATTCTGTGTATGAGCCTGGTGGCCTGCGGATCCAATAAATATGAAGAGTATGCCAAGTATGAGGAGCTTTTTGAGTTGCTTGAGGATGAGGAATACGAAGAAGCCCAAGAATATGTTGCAGAGCTGGCAGAGAAAGATAACAGGTTTAAGGATAAATGGTTTGGAAAGGAAGAGGAAGAGACGATGTCTTCTGAAGAACCTGCGTCATCGGAAGTCCCGGCATCATCGGAAGTGCCTGCATCTTCGGAAGCGCCGGCGTCATCGGAAGAACCTGCATCTTCGGAGGCCCCGTCAAAGGAGCCGGTGGTTTCTGACGAGGAAGAAACCAACCGGGTGACGATTGCCACAGCGGAAGAGTTTTTTGCCATAGAGGAGTTTAAGAATGGCATGATCTATGAGATTGTGGCTGATTTGGACTTTGCAGGGTATGAGAGATACGGCGGCTGGGTAAGCGGCACAGTGGAAGGAAACGGCCATACGATTTATAATGTAGAGTATGGCGGAGTATTTGAGACAAACACTGGCACAATACGAAATCTTGTGATAGAGTGCGATATCGATATTACAGATACATCCCATGAAGGTAGGCTGGTCATGGGAGTACTTGCCAACAGCAATAATGGATTGATAGAGAATTGCGTGGTCAAAGGATCTGTAAATCTGAACGCAAGGACAATAAACTTCGGCGCCATAACGGAAACCAGCTTTGGTACGCTGCGGCGGTGCGGAAATGAAGCGGATATTCATGTGGAAGGAACCTATATTAATCCCCTGGGGAAGCAGGAAAATATCGGAAGTGTAAGTGTTGGCGGAGTGTGTCAATATACGGTGGGTCCGGTGGAAGAATGCTATAATACGGGAACTATCAGCGCCGATAAGGTCACTTCAGGGTACCTGGCGGGCGTTGTGGCGGATACCAACGGCACAATCAGCAACTGTTATAATGCGGGAGCAGTGATGCAGGGAGAGGATATACATTACGCTGTGGGAGGAATTACCCACAGAGTGTGGGGATCCAATCAGCTGATTCAATGCTGTAATTTCGGCCCGGTTGAAGCAGGCATTTCTAGGGAATGGTACGGTTATGTGGTTGACTGCTATTATCTGGAATCGGTTTCGCCTGAGGGGGCTATCGCTGGTGATTATATGACGGAGGAGGAAGAGCAAAATTCAGACAAGATCAGGGTACATAAATTGACAGACGATATGCTTGATCAGCAGGAAAGCTATGAAGCATTGGATTTTGATGAGATATGGACCATGTCGGACGAAGGACATCCTATCCTTCAGTGGCAGGAGAATTTTTATTAAAGAAACAAATACATGGAAAGAAAAATCCCACGGCATGACGCCGTGGGATTTTCCGATTCAAAAGGGATTATTAACAGATGTTCCTGTTGAGTCATTATTTAGTTGTCAGATACCAACTTATGCCTTTCTTGCCTTGAGGCCTCCGATAATGGCAACAATGTTGGCAATAACGATAATGTATGCGCCGGCGCCAAGAATTTCAAGAGAGAAGTCAGCAGCCTGGAATATAGCAACAAAAGTAACGATCAGTGCCAGAATGTTTGCAATAAAAGCAAATTTGGTTTTGATGAAAGCCAACAAAATACTTACTGCACAAAGGATAACTACAAATACGCCGTCACCTTTGATGTAGGAAACACTAAATCCAAAAACGGTGAGAAAAGGAAGGAAGCAACCGATGATGGAAAAAATGTTACCGCCTAACAGCATTAACATAGAAGTACTTTTTGCATTATTCATTTTGTTTTCTCCTTTGCATTTTATAAAGATTTAATAAAATGATTATACCATTTTTATAATTAGCTGGCAAGTAGTTATGCAGATAATTGTCAGTTAAAGAAGAATTTCGCACAGCGAGACTCTTCACCTGCGGCGGGACTGTAAAGCATACATATTCCGGCAATTTTAAATGGAGAGGCAGGACTACTGGCCGATGAACATATTCCTGAGCTCTACAGGGATGGAATCATAGTCTTTCTTACACTCTTTGCAGATGTCTACTCTTTTCCCGATAAAATTGATCTGGGTGCATTTGGCTTCCTCATCACAGAAGTAGCAGACAGCCTTGCTGCAGCCGGTGAGGCCGATAGCCAATATCATCAGTACGCTCACAAGAGCGACCAATCTGGAAGTTCTCTTTTTCATATGTGTTCTCCTTTATCAGATAATGGTTGCAATTAATATAGGAAAAGTATATCATGAAGTAAGCGGGATTGCAATCATTAACCGATTTTCGGGGATGAGAGAACCGTGAAAAATAAGTGGAAAAATTTTCTATATGTAATACTGTTTTTGGCTGGAAACGGCGTATATAGGATGGTATAATCGGGGAAAAAGGTATTATAGGCAAGATACCAAGGAGGATATCGAGATGTACGGTAAGAAGCAAAAGACGTTTGCCAATCCCATGGATCTGAACTATGGATATCGGGTTTATGATGTTTTTTCCAAGTTGGGAAGTGGCAAAAAGACCCCTGTCTGTCTGGAAGCAGCTGACCCGGTAATGGTGCTGTTTCAGGATGAATATTATTTATTCTCATCCATAACCAACGGCTACTGGGTGTCAGACGACATGAGTGACTGGCAGTTTATCAACTGTGACAACAGTCAATTGCCCAATATCTATGCCTATGCACCTGCAGTTATGGTCATGGATGATGCCATATATTTCCACCAGGGGCTCTATGACAGGAAGCTGTATCGCAACAAGACGCCGAAGAACCCGGACACTTGGGAAGTGGTGACCGACGAGTGTTATCTGGGGCATGATCCTTTTATGTACTACGATGAGATTGAGGACCGGGTGTGGGCTTCCTACGGCTGCGGTGACGGCAAGATGGAATATATCAAGGTTGTAGAATTGGACCGGCATACGCTGGAACCGATAGGAAGGGTACATAACTGTATTTTTTACGACCAGAGAAACCGCGGTTGGGAGCGCACGATGAATAATCATACCGGTGAGGGATGGGGCTACACGGAGGGCTCGCAGATCTGGCGAAGAGGTGATAAGTGGTATCTGATCTATTCCGGATATACCCTTCATAAAAATTACGCCAACGGTGTCTATGTGTCTGATTGTCCCACGGGACCGTACGAATATGCCCAGAACAATCCTGTTTCTCATAAGAACACCGGATTCATCGGAGGAGCCGGTCATGGATGCTTTTTCGAGGACAAGCACGGGAACTGGTGGAATATAACTTGTGCATCGGTTTATATCAGCCATCCCTTTGAGCGCCGGTTGAATCTGTTCCCCGCAGGCTTCGACGAGGACGGACTTTTGTATGTGAACACCGAACTGGGAGATTATCCCATTGCTTTGTCGGAGGGTCCGAGGGACCACCGCAGACAGTTTACCCCTTATATGCTGTTGTCAAAGGACTGTGCAAGCACAGCATCCTCAGTGGAAAAAGGGATGCCGGAGGCAGAGACTCACGGTATCGAGCTTTACGACTGCGATATCGCATACCGTTATCACCATGATCCGGATTATGCTTTTGATGAGGATATCCGCAGTATGTGGGTGGCAGCAAGCCGGGACGCGGGAGAATGGCTGCAGGCTGATATGGGTTCTGTTTGTAGCGTAAAGGCGATCCAGCTCAATATCGGTACTTATAATATCCGGACGCAGGATCCGGAGGAAAAATTTCTGGAATACACACTGGAATATTCAGTAGACGGAGAGGAGTACTCTATGTTCGCGGATACCAGAGGAAAGGGGTATTTTGACCCGCACGCTTATTATGAGACGGACATAGAAGCCAGATATATCAAAGTAACCTTTTACCATATGCCGGGAAATGGTTTTGCGGCAGTGTCCGGGCTTCGCATCTTTGGCTTTGCGGAGGTGCCCGGAGCGAAGCAGGCAGGCGGACTGACTGTGGTGCGGGATCCGGAAGACAACCGAAACTGCACAGTCAGCTGGGACAAGGCAGAAGACGCGGACGGATATATCGTAAAATATGGTATTTCGCCGGAGAAGCTTTACAACCAGTATCAAGTCTATGAAGAAACGGCCGAGGTGCGGACATTGACCAATGGCATATCCTATTATTTCAGGGTGGACAGCTTTAACAAGTCCGGTATCACAGAGGGCAGTGAGATTGCAGGCCCCGTATAAGAATCCAAGCGATTCTTGATAAGCAGGCTGCAATTGCAAGTATACAAAAGAGAGGTTTTGAAATGAACAAAAAGATGAAAGTTGCACTGTTGATGAGTGCGATTATGCTGGTGTTGTCCGGTTGTTGTCTGAAGCATACCTGGATGGAGGCGACCTGCACGGAGCCAATGATCTGCAGTGAATGCGGAAAAGAAAAAGGGGAAGAAAACGGTCACACCTGGGAGGATGCCACCTGTACTGAGCCCCGGACCTGTACGGTCTGCCAAGAGACAAAAGGAGACGCGCTGGGTCATGATCTGATTGAAGCGACCTGCACGGAGAAAGCAAAATGTACCCGCTGCGGCGCGGAAATAGGCGATGCGTTGGGTCATGATTTTGCGGAGGCTACCTGTACGGAGAATGCTACATGTACCCGATGTGGATTGGAAGAGGGCGACGCGCTGGGTCACGATCTGGCGGAGGCCACCTGTACGGAGAAAGCTACATGTACCCGCTGCGGAGCCAAATCAGGAGAAGCGCTGGGCCATGACCATGTGCAGAACGTGTGTACCCGCTGCGGAGATAAGCTGATTGAAACCTACGATGAACTGAGAGTCTATCTGAAGGACAATTTCCGCACTCTGCATACGGCGCTGGGAGATGTGGAAAATATCAGCTACAAGATCAATAGCAATGAGCCCAATTATATGCATCCTTATGATTTTGAGATCCAGATTGGAGCCAACGATCTTTATTGTAATGAGATGAAATCATCGCTGCCGTATATGATTCAGTACGGTGATGCTTTTGCCTATGAAGACCGTATTCAGGCATTTGTTGATATTCTGGATTTCGAGATGGAGATCATCAAAATTGCAGAAGCGGCATTCCCCGGTTTGAAGTTCAGAGTATATTATTTTGACTCCGGATATGAATATCCCAACATAAAGGTCGGATACTCGCAGAGCGTATTACTGCCCTTCTACAATTATCGCAATAACAGAACCGGCAAAAACGGATACGTGGGAACGGACCTGTGTGACTGGTATATGACGGAACAGTGGTTTTTCGAGGGCGCAACGGTAGATCCCTTTATTTATTGCTACGACACCTATGACGGCCGCTACGCATGTGAGGGACTTCACCAGGATGTCATGAAGCAGACAGATTACGATCTGACATTTGAGGGACACTATTACTAGGAGATTTTTGCTATGAAAAAAATAGTCGCGTTTTTTTCGGCTGTGCTTCTGTGCCTGTCTTTTACTTCGTGTGCCGGTGAAATCAACAGCAAAGCAGAAAACGAATATGAGAAATATGAGGATCTGTTTGACTTGCTGGAGGAAGGTGATTTCGAAGAAGCGCTTTATTATGTGGCAGAGCTGGGAGATATTGACCTTGAAAAATTCGGAGAAACTCCTGTGAGCCCGGAGGTTGAAGTTATTGAAAAACCGGGTGGGACCCTGATGAAACCTTCGCAGAGCGAATCCGCTGACGATCAACCCCAATATGAGCTTGTGGATATAACCCTTGATAACTGGCAGGACTATTTTGAACTGCGGGAATATCACAAGTTTGAAGAAAACGGTTTTGGCGAATTTAAGAAGGTTACAACCTATTACAGCCTTGTGAGCAAAGACGGGATTGTTTTTGACGAAAGTAAAAGTGACGTTACTTTTGAATTTACCTGTAACATAGAGAGAAAACCCTATACTGTTGACTTTGAAAACAGAACCGTTATATACGGAGAGACGACAGAAGTGGAAACTTCCGATCCTATTGTGGAAACCATGAATTATGTAGGGCAATATATCGGCGAAAATTCAAATAACAGATATGGAGAATACTTGTATGTATGTAACTTCATAAGCAAGCTGGAGGGAGAGGCACGGGAAGTGACCGGTGTCGAGATCAGCAGAATTGCAGGTGATTTTTGTATCAGTGTTGAAAAAGGAATGTAAAAGGGCTGTCTCCCTTTAATAAAGCAACGATAAATGTCTTGCTAAGTAAACATGTCTTGCTTTTCAACCTTGCCATATGGTATAATAAGAAAAACTAATACAGTAAAACTGCTACCGAGTAGTAGAATGTTCAAAGCATTCGTTTGCACATCGTTAGGTCTTAGAAGATGTGCATGCGGATGCTTATTTTTTGGAGGGCATGATGTTAAAATTGAAAGAAAAATCAGGGTACTTCTCAAAGTCCGAAATTACATTGTGGTGTTTTTCTGTGGTTCTGATTGTGCTATCCTTTTGTGTTTTTGACAGAGAGAATTACCTGACACTTGTTGCATCGCTGGTTGGTGTAACATCACTTATTTTCAATGCCAAGGGAAATCCCTTTGGTCAATTCCTTATGGTAATTTTTAGTTTGCTGTATGGGATTATATCTTTCACTTTTTCCTACTATGGAGAAATGATAACATACCTCGGCATGACAATGCCAATGGCGGTTTTTGCGCTCATATCATGGTTGAGAAACCCTTACAATGGAAATAAGGCAGAGGTCGAAGTAAACACCATTGGTAAAAAAGAAACAGTATGGATGTGGGCAATGACCGTTGTTATTACCGTACTGTTCTACTTTATCTTGGAATTTTTTAATACAGCCAATATAGTACCGAGTACCATATCCGTAACAACGAGTTTTCTTGCAGTGTATCTTACATTCAGGAGAAGTCCGTATTTTGCTCTGGCATATGCTGCAAACGATATTGTTTTAATCGTCCTGTGGGTGCTGGCAAGTATATGCGATACAAGGTATATTTCGGTAGCTGTTTGCTTTGTGGCATTTTTGGTGAATGATATTTACGGGTATATTAGTTGGCAGAAAATGAAAATCAGGCAAAGGGAAATCTGACAGTACAACTCAATGAGTTCAGCCTCGAAAAAACAGGGAACTGATTTCTCAATTCCCTGTTGGTAAAAATCTTTATTTTGATTGATTTTAAAGGCTTTTTAAGGATTAACCAAAATAACGAGCCAGCAGACCTTCGAATGCTTTTCCGTGTCGAGCTTCATCGCGAGCCATCTCATGAACGGTGTCATGAATAGCGTCCAGACCCAGCTCCTTTGCTCTCTTAGCCAGATCGAACTTACCTGCAGTAGCGCCGTTCTCAGCGTCTACTCTCATCTCCAGGTTCTTCTTGGTGGAAGTGGTTACTACTTCGCCCAGAAGCTCTGCAAACTTAGCTGCGTGCTCTGCCTCTTCGTAAGCTGCCTTCTCCCAGTACAGGCCGATCTCAGGATAGCCTTCTCTGTGAGCTACTCTTGCCATAGCAAGGTACATACCAACTTCGGAGCACTCGCCTTCAAAGTTTGCTCTCAGATCCATAATGATGTCTTCTCTTACGCCCTGTGCAACGCCTACAACGTGCTCAGCTGCCCAAGTTTTTTCTTCGCTCTGAGCGGTAAACTTCTCAGCGGGAACCTTACAAACGGGGCAGAATTCAGGAGCTGCATCTCCTTCATGAACATAACCACATACCTGACATACAAATTTCATAATCTTAATCTCCTTTTTTAAAAATATTTTTTGTTTTATGATGTTTTTTCTTGCTGTGTACAATTGCCGCAGGTGCCGTAAAAATAAGTGACGTGCCCTGCAATGTGTCCGTCGAAATTGGATTCGGCCAAAGTGATAATATCGTCGATGCTATCCATCTCCAGATCTGTCACACAACCGCATTTCGAACAGACAAAGTGGTAATGAGGGGAGGTGTCGGCATCGAAGTGATCCACACCGTCGCCCACTCGCAGTCTTGCAATCTCACCGATGTCTGCCAACAGTGTCAGATTGCGATAGACAGTTCCCAGGCTGATGTTAGGATTCTGCTGTCTTACATTCATGTAAACAACATCTGCTGTGGGATGATCCTTACGTGTCATAAGGAATTCTTTGATCATGTCTCGCTGTTTACTGTGTTTGAGTGCCATTGAACCTCCTTTCTTAAAAATAAGAATCATTACTAATTTCATTATACTTATCTTTGGGACATTGTCAATACTTTTTTGAAAAGTTTTTAGAAAATTTTTATCAAAAAGTATTTGGAAGTATGATATACTTAATTTGCGTGATTTAATATAAAGGAAAGGACGCAAAAATGAGGTTAAAGACAAGGCTGCAGGTAACGTTTATTACGATCATTATTTTGCCTATGGTGCTGACAGTCATAGCATTTGCCGTGATAGGAATATACCTGATGAATATGAATCAGGGAGGTGCCATGGAGGATCTGGATTATTCCACCATGTCGGAGTCGCTGCAATCTTTTGTGGATTCTGCTGACAGGACCTATGATGAACTGCTGGCTCAGGTAAAGGAGGATCCCTACAGGCTTGAGGATGTGAATTATCTGAAAAAGGTAAGTAAGGAGATTTCCAGAAAGTCCACTTACATATTGGTAAGGAAGAACGGAGAGCTTTATTACACGGGAAATGAAGAAGCGGCCAAGCGGATCATGAACCAGCTGCCTGCCTACGGAGAAGGGGATCTGGCAGAGGATTCCGGTTACTATTTTGATAAACTGTCAAAGTATGTGAAGCAGATTGATTTTACGTTCCGCGACGGGGCTGAGGGAAGTGTCTTCGTTGTGACCAGAATGAATTCCCTGATCTCCCGGGAACTGCTGGTGGACATGCTGATCGCAATCTTCCTGATTCTGATCTTTACCAGTGTGATGCTGACGCAGTGGATCAGGAGAGGTGTTTTTCGCCCCATCAATGAGCTGAACGTTGCCATGAAGAAGATCAAGGAAGGCAATTACGATTATGTTTTACAGACCGATGTGAAAGGTGAGATCGGCGACTTATACCGGAATTACGAGGATATGCGCCTCCGCCTGAAGGAGTCGGTGGAAGAGAATGATTGGCACGAAAGGCAGAACAGAGAATTGATCAGCAATATTTCTCATGACCTGAAAACGCCGATCACAGCAATCAAGGGTTATGTGGAAGGTATCATGGATGGTGTGGCGGACACTCCGCAGAAGCAGGACAAATATCTTCGGACGATTTATAACAAAGCCAATGACATGCAGAAGCTGATCAATGAGCTGACCATGTACTCTAATGTGGAGAATAACCGGATCATTTACAATTTTCACCGGATCAATGTGTCAGACTACTTCGGAGACTGTGTGGAAGAGGTGGGTATCGATCTGGAGAACCGCAATATTCAGTTGAATTATTCGAATCTTGTGGATTCCGATACCATAGTCATCGCAGATCCGGAGCAGCTTAAGAAGGTCATCAATAATATCATCAGCAACAGCGTAAAATATATGAACAAATCCCGGGGCGTGATAGACATCCGGATCCTGGATGAGGTGGATTCCATCCGCGTAGAGATAGAAGACAACGGTAAAGGAATTGCGCAGAAGGACCTGTCCAAGATATTTGACAGATTCTACAGGACAGATGCATCCCGCAATTCTGCCCAGGGCGGAAGCGGTATCGGGCTGTCCATTGTGCGAAAGATCATAGAAGACCACGGTGGATATATTTGGGCTACCAGTAAAGAAGGAGAAGGCACTTGTATGCATTTTGTAATGCGCAAATACAGGGAGCTGAACAGAGAATAGGAGAGAAAGGCTGCAACGGGCAGCGGAACGGAGGAATGTATGAGCAGAATATTGATTATTGAAGATGAAGTGGCGATTGCGGAGCTGGAGAAGGACTATCTGGAGCTTTCTGATTTTGAGGTGGAGACACGCGGAAGCGGTGATGAAGGCCTGAAGGCCGCGCTGGAGGAAGAGTTTGATTTGGTCATTCTGGATCTGATGCTTCCGGGAATGGACGGGTTTGAGGTGTGTAAAAGAATCCGGGCGCAGAAAAATATTCCGATCTTAATGGTATCTGCCAAAAAGGACGATATCGATAAGATCAGGGGCTTAGGTCTTGGCGCAGATGACTATATGACCAAGCCTTTCAGCCCCAGTGAGCTGGTGGCGAGAGTGAAAGCCCATATGGCAAGATATGAGAGACTGGTGGGTACCAATGCAAGGCCCCGGAATGATGTTGTGGAGATCAGAGGCATCCGTATCGACAAAACCGCACGCCGTGTGTATGTGGACGGAGAGGAGAAGACCTTTACCACCAAAGAATTTGATCTTCTGACCTTCCTTGCAGAGAATCCCAATCACGTATTTACAAAGGAAGAACTGTTCCGGGAAATCTGGGACATGGATTCCATCGGCGATATCGCCACCGTAACCGTACACATTAAGAAGATCAGGGAGAAGATTGAGAAAGACACCGCGAAACCCCAGTATATTGAGACCATCTGGGGAGTGGGATATCGGTTTAAGGTATAAAGTGCAGGTTGAAATAGTTTGATATTTCAAATATAATTATGTTAGACAGCAGGGAGGTGATATGGATGTGTACAGAAACTCAATTGAATAGAATAACGAAGGCTATGGTGGACTGCTATAGGGTTGTTTATGGAGACGATATTGTTGAAATTGTTCTTTTTGGTTCTTATGCAAGAGGTAACTATACAGAGGATTCAGATATTGATATTGTAGCTTTAGTTCATGGCTCTCGTGAGGCTTTGCAAGCAAAATTAAAGAAGGTGTGGGATGTGTCCGCAGAACTTGGATTGGAAAATGACATTATTGTTTCTCCTATGGTTGTTCCTTACGATGAATTTGTGAAATATAGGCAGACGCTTCCATATTATCGGAATATTGCTGAGGAGGGTAAAAAGATTGGATGATTTAATTAAGTATCGTTTATCTTCTGCCAAGGAAAAACTGACATCTGCTAAGTTGCTTTTGGAGGCGGGGTTATACAAGGATTCTGTCGGAAGGTCTTACTACGCTATTTTTTCCGCTATAAGGGCTGTTCTTGCTATCAGGCAGGTGGATTTTTCAAAACATGCGGGTGTAATTGCTTATTTTCAAAAGGAATTTATTAAAACAGAGATTTTTGATAGGAAATATTCAAGTTATTTACAACAGGCATTTCAAATAAGAAATAGCTGTGACTATGATGATTTTTTTATTATTTCTAAGCAGGATGCAGAAGAACAGTATGAAAGGGCAGCAGAACTTTTGACAGTTATTGAGAAATATATTAAAGAATCAAAACAGTACTGTTAATAAATGGATGTGGAAAGTCAAATTTATTACGTGGATTGGAGAAAAAAAGATAAAGTATTCTACTCTTGAAGGTGTATCTAATAAAATAGTGTTTGAAGCTTTTATGAAGGCATTTGCAGGCTTTCGCATTACTACTGAAACAACATATGATTCTTTTTGTGAAATGCTTGCAGAACGTAATTATGACCCTGCAATTTCATTAGGAGCATTTGATTTGGAAACAGGGGAACTTGTAAGTTTTGTACTAAATAGCATATTAGAAAATGAACCGCTAACAGTTTATGACATACTTACTGGAACCATTCCCGAATATCGTAGGCAAGGGATAGCAAAGAATATTTTTGCCTAGATAAAAATGATGTTAAAACAGAGAGATGTAAAAATATATACAACAGAAGTACTGAAAACGAATCTTGGTGCTTTGGAATTATATTTATCAGTAGGATTTGAAATAGAAGAGGAAGTAGTAAATATTATCAAAACTCCAAAAGGAAGCCGAGAAGTATATGAATATAAAATAGTTATGAATGTTTGATAATTTAGAGATACTATGCTTAATGTGTAGTATCTTTTTCTTAGCCAAAAACCTCGAAATATTTCCACAAAATTCATATAAAATATGAGTTGCTTTTGGGGTGTTATGAGTTATAATTTTTATATCAGTGAAATGGTAATATTACCACTTTTGAAAAGGTGGAGCGAATATTACCCAATATATTACCACAGAAAAAATAAAGTAGTTTAGAAAAAGTGTTAAAAACAATTTTCTGTATAGCCAAAAACTTGAAAAAAGCCTTTAAATACCCCGAAAACAAGAAAAAAGCCTATACAGAGAAGAAAATAGCGGTGGGGTGTGCTATATCGCTTTAAGGTGTAAGGAAAGGAAATACTATGCTCCCTGAACAATTTTTACAGAGGATGAAGGCTATGCTGGGGGATGAATATGAGCAGTTTCTGGCCAGCTATGACAAGGAAAAATATCAGGCACTTCGGGTGAATACTCTGAAAGCGTCAAGGGAGGATTTTGCGGAAAACGCCCCGTTCACGCTGAGGAGTGTCCCTTGGGCGGAGAATGGTTTCTACTATCAGTCTTCTGATCAGCCGGGGAAGCATCCCTATCATGAGGCCGGTGTGTATTATATCCAGGAGCCCAGCGCCATGCTGCCTGCAGCGCTTTTGGAGGCTTGTCCAGGTGAGAAAATACTGGACTTGTGTGCGGCGCCCGGCGGAAAGAGTACGCAGATCGCGGCGGCCATGGAGGGAAAGGGAATCCTGGTCTGCAATGAGATTCATCCCGCAAGGGCAAAGATCCTTTCTGAAAACGTAGAGCGTATGGGAATCGTGAATGCAATGGTGACCAACGAGACGCCCCAGAGGCTGTCAGAAATTTTCCGGGATTATTTTGACCGTATCATGGTGGACGCGCCCTGCTCCGGGGAAGGAATGTTTCGGAAAAATGAGGAGGCCTGCGAGCAGTGGAGCGAAGAAAATGTGCAGATGTGCGCAGACAGGCAGGATGAGATCCTTAGCTGTGCAGCAGCAATGGTGCGGCCCGGCGGGAGAATTGTTTATTCCACCTGTACCTTTGCACCGCAGGAGGACGAAGGAAGCGTGGAACGTTTCTTAAGCCGGTATCCGGAGTTTTCCCTGATTAAAGATATGCGCCTGTGGCCCCACAAAGTTGACGGCGAGGGACATTATGCGGCAGTTCTTCAGAGGGAAGGGGAAGTGCCCACAGGCTATGAATGCCGTGGCAGAAACGGTGTGGAGACCGGTATTGCAAGCGGAAGGAACAGTTTCCTGAAAGAGTGTGGCGATTATCTTACTTTCGCAAAAGAGTTTTTAAAGACAGACCGGTACGGAGAGGGAAAAGGAACGTTCCTGAAATTTGGAGATCAGCTCTATTTTTGTCCTTTCAATATGCCGTCCACAAAGGGGCTGAAGGTGCTTCGCCCGGGACTGCACTTAGGGACCATAAAGAAAAGCAGATTTGAGCCCTCCCATGCGCTGGCGCTGGCACTTTCTCCCGAGGATGCGGTGTATCAGTATGAATTACATTCGGAGAGCCGGGAAATCAGAGATTATCTTAACGGAATGACATTTCCGGCAGAGGGAGAAAAAGGATGGTACCTGATCACCGTTGACGGATACAGCATCGGCTGGGGCAAGCTTGCCGGCGGAATCATGAAGAATCATTATCCCAAGGGACTTCGGAAATTTTGTTAAAACAGATAGACAAACAGCATCCTTTCATTATACAATAGAAGAAAAAGCGCAAAGGGGCTTATGATGAAAAAGAAATTATTTGCAATCGTGTTGTTGGCAATGTTAGCTCTTGTGGGATGCAGTTCCGATAAGAAAGAGACAGAAGGTACGGGTATCCAGCCGATTCCTATTGAGAGTGATTCGCAGGAAGAATCTGTTCCGGAATCCTCCGTGGAGACGGAAACCACCGAAGAGCAGGAAGAGATAAAAATAGCAGATGAGCCGACCATAACGAAGAGAGAAGAAGTAGACGGCGAGATGCAGAGTTATCTGACCGGCGAGTGGAAGGATGCGGATGTGGTGCGCCGACGCAACATGGCGGTTATGATGCCGAACAATAAGGCTGCACTTCCCCAGTACGGCATCTCACAGGCCAGTATCATTTACGAGGCGCCTGTTGAGGGACGTATGACCAGACTTATGTGTTTCCTGGAAGACTACGATGATCTGGAGTACATAGGACCTGTTCGAAGCAGCCGTGACTATTATGTATATGAAGCTATGGCCTATGACAGCATTTACTGTAACTGGGGTCTGGCAGTTCCTTTTGTGGAAGATCTTCTTAAGAGTGACCGTGTGGACAATATCAGCCAGGCGGTTATGGGTATTCACAATCCGGCAGCAGAAGCTTTTGACAGAATCCAGAGACCGGGCTACAAGACAGAGTATACCGGCTATATGTTTATTGACGGTTATGAGAAGGGTGTAGCGAGACTGGGATATGAGACAGAATACAGAGATACCTTTGAGCAGGCGTTTACGTTTGCCAATGACGGACATCGCGTAGCTTACGAGGAATACGACGATGCGACTCTCATTTATCCCGGCGGCAAGGAGAATAACAGAGGCGGTTACAGTGATGCCAAGTCTTATTTTGAGTATAATGAAGAGGAAGATCTGTACTATCGTTATCAGTTCGGAGGCCCCCACATTGACGAGATGAACGGAGAGCAGGTAACCGTCAGCAACGTTGTATTTAAGGTGTGTCACGGTGAAGTAAGAGTTCCCGACGGCGGCGACTATCTGGCCTTTGAAGTGCACGGCGAAGGCGAAGCTTATGTATTTACGGCAGGTAAGGTGATCAAGGGTACCTGGAAGAGAACTTCCGATTATGCGCCCAACCTGTTCCTTGACGAGGAAGGAAATGAGATCATCTTTAATCAGGGTAAGACCTGGATCTGTAATATCTGGAAAGAGTATTCTGAACACATAGCATATGAATAAGATTAAGAAACCGTATATTGTTTATATCGGTATCGGGGCTGTGGTGATCCTGCTGAATGTTGTGGCTTGGAACAGCACAGCCTTTTGTGATGCCTATATTCAGCATATTTTTCCTATATGGGTGAATACCTACGGGCGTATTATGGGTCTGGTGCCCTTTTCGGTAGGCGAGATCCTGCTGGGGCTCGGGGCAGTGACCGCGCTTTTGGCAGCAGTGCTCTGGATCCCCCGGATCCTGATAAAGAATCCATTTGTCAGAAAGGCAGTCCACCGGTTTTATCTCTTTTTTGCCTGGGAGGTTCTTGGTGTATGCGTGGTTATGACTTTAAATTGCACCATTTTATACCATGCCACACCATTTTCTGAGACTTATTTCGGCAAAGTGAAGGAGTACGGGCTGGAGGAGCTCATCGAGGTGCGAAATCTGGTGGTGGAGGAGTGCAATCGGTTGTCGCTTACTATGGAGAGAGATGCGAACGGTTTGATCCTCTATGAAAAGGACATACGGCATGAGGCGATTGCCTGTATGCAGAAGCTGGGCGGCACTTATGAGCGGTTGGACGGTTTTTACCCTGTTCCCAAGCCTTTATACACGTCAGATTTTTTCAGTCAGCAGTCGATTTGCGGGTACTATTTCCCGTTTTCCCTGGAGGCCAATTATAATGACGTAATGTATATTATGAACAAGCCTGCTACAATGTGTCATGAGCTGGCCCATCTGAGAGGCTACATTTTGGAGGATGAAGCCAATTTTATCAGTTATCTTGCGTGTATCCAATCGGAGGATCCTGTCTTTCGCTACAGTGGATATCTGAGTGTGCTCAATTATCTGGACAATGATTTTTATCGGGCAGTGGGAAAAAATAAGGAAGCTTACCTGGCCCAACCGGTGATTTCCAAGCAGGTCAGGGAGGATAATATCTTTTTGACCCGGGAGGAATGGGATCGGATCAATGACAAGGCTTTGATCGACACGGAAGTGGTGGAGAAAGTTTCAGACACTTTGGTGGATACCACATTAAAAGTAAATGGCGTGGCAGACGGAATCGTCAGCTACAGCCGGGTGGTGGAACTGCTTTTGCAATATTATTTTGCTTGCAGGTAGCGGATCGGACAGGAGTCCAAAGGGAAAACGATGTTCCCAAGCAGGGCAGGCCCGGGAGGCAGTTTGCGCCTGCATCTGTAAGACTGTTAGAGTTACTTGGCTTTGGGATAGGGAAAAACGAAATCGTTAGTGCGCAAAACGGCAACCTGTCTGAGGCGCAATGCGACGAGTATTGCCGTTTTGTGTACTGCCTTTAGATTTCGCTTTTTCCTATCCCAAAACCTTAGTAACTCTTACGGTCTTGCAACTGCAGGCGCAAACTGCCTCCCGGGCCTGCCCTGCTTGGGAACATCGTTTTCCCTTTGGACTCCTGTCCGGTCCGCTACCTACAAGTAAAATAATATTGCAAAAGCAGTTCCACCACCCGGCTGTAACTGACGATTCCGTCTGACACGCCATTTACTTTTAATGTGGTATCCACCAAAGTGTCTGAAACTTTCTCCACCACTTCCGTGTCGATCAAAGCCTTGTCATTGATCCGATCCCA
>JAZNMF010000033.1:0-15920 GCA_045579545.1 Acetatifactor sp.
GTCTCTGGTTCGATTCCGGAACTGGGCATTGTTCCTAAAATTTTATATCTGCGGGTGTAGTTCAATGGTAGAACACCAGCCTTCCAAGCTGGATACGTGGGTTCGATTCCCATCACCCGCTTATGCGCGAGTGGCTCAGCGGTGGAGCACCTCCTTGCCAAGGAGGGGGTCGCGGGTTCGATCCCCGTCTCGCGCTCGTAAAACAAATGAGTGGTACCGGATGGTACCACTCATTTTGTTTTTCGAGTCCAATCCTGGACTCGAAGGTTCGATGTCTTCGTTTCACTACGGTCGGCGCTAAACGGAGGTCCCCCGGACCTCCAGCGCCCCGTCTCGCGCTTTTTTTATTTGGTAGCGGAAGCCCTATTTTACGGGGTTTCCGCTGTTTTTGTGCGGAGCAATACAAGAGCATACATATCCAGTGGCAGATTGGTTTGGAAAGATTGGGAATAAAATGGGAATCGGGGATGGGAAATGGGAATTTGAGGATTCCCAAAAATTACATGAAAAAATGGGCATTGCAGGCATTTGGGCAAATGTTCCCCACGAGGTAATAGTACCACTCGTGGGAGGTGTGCCATGGTGCTTAGCGGTCAACGCCCCCCCTGCTCCTTGACGTTCGACTCCGCTCCGCTCCGCTGACCGCCTACGTCGACAGAGAGAAGCTACCGCAATCCGCACGTTGGCACACTATATAGCAAAATACATCGGAGCAAGTATTTACAATAAGGTAATGACTGATCCAGAAAACTTTTACTTGGTATTAGAACCAACTGTAACTGCTCAGTTAGCAATTGCTAAAGAAGATATGAGGGATGATAGTATTGGGATCGCGTATAATTAAAAACATCCTACATATTAAGACCTTCGGTGCATAATAGGTAGGATGCTTTTTAATTATTGCTTATGGTTATTAATGGACTGTCTGGTTGCCTGATTTATCAAGAGTTTCTTGGGATAGACCAGACCCAGTAATAACTCTGTTGTCATTATCTATTACTACTCCATCACCATAATTAGGGGTCCAGGTGTGCTGGCCGGTAGTGTTGCCGCCATCGAAGAATGAATCCCAATCCTCTTTGGATACTCCAGTGTCTAGGGTCCATTCAGGGTCTGGGTTCTTATGCTGAACCTCTGGTTGCTGCGTAACTGGCTTCTGAACTTCAGGCTTCTGGGTGTCTACTGGTTTTGGTAGTGGTTCCCCCTCTGTTTGTCCACATGATTCACAAGTTTTTGGATATTCTGTAGTGGCTTCTATCCATTTATGAGGTGCTGTCTCTCCATCCGCTATATTACATTTAATACAATGCTTTGGTACTGTACAAGTAGCTTCAATCCATTCATGTCCTAAAGGTTCTCCGTCCGCTTCTTGACAAGTATTACAAATTTTTGCTGTTGTACATGTTGCATCTACCCACGTATGTCCTAAAGGCTCTCCGTCTGTGATTTCACATACGCTACAAGTCTTAGCGGTCTCACAGTTTGCTTCAATCCAAGTGTGTCCGTTGGCTTCTCCCTCAACTTCTCCACATTCACACATTTTAGGAGTTGTACAAGTGGCTTCTGCCCATGTATGCTCATGTCCACAAGCGGTTAAAGCTAACGTGGAAGCGGTCAATAAAATTGTTGTTAATAATTTTATGTTTTTCATAGTCGATTCCTTTCGTAAAAAGCTGCTTTATATTTTACTCTTAATTTTGAATCTTTTCAATTCTTTAATAATCATTACTGAAATTATCAAAAATTTCATGTACTTATTATAAGTCCATTTTGAACACAATGCAAGTATATAATCTTAAAATGTACTTACAATGAATTTATTTTAAGATTATAGGGGATTGTAAAGTATATGAAAGATAAAGACAAACATTTGGGATTGCGATTAGATGATGAAACACATAAAAAATTAAAAAGCCTTGCAGAATTTGAAGGACGTTCTATCAATGGAGAGGTTTTATATCTAATCAAACAAGCAATTATTAAATTCGAAAAAGAAAATGGGAAATTAGAATATTTAGAATAAGTATGTAATCAAGGGGATTCGATAGAAGTGATTTATCGAACCCCTTTTCCTATTTTCGGGTGTGAGTCCGCTCTGTAAACCCCAAGTCCTGACGGATGCTTCGCAGGGTTGACAGGATCATTGAAAATTATGTATTTGCAAATTTGTATTCTTTAATATAATTATTATGATAAATAAAAGTCAATATTAACAATCGGTATTGACAAGCGTGTAGATGGTTTGTAGACACACCGTAGACAGTGTACTTATCCTCCTTGATTTTACTGGGCTTTTCGGGGCTAAATCAGGTTCGATGTCTTCGTTTCACTACGGTCGGCGCTTTGTCTAATCCGTAAAAATTTGTGTCCAATATTCGTTGGACCCCGTTTGAAGCTTGCTCATTCCAACGCCAAGCTTATTATACTTGTCACTGACCATATTCGCGTAATGCCCGGAGGAATTTTTCCATCCATTCACTACTTCTGCAGGAGTGGGATAGCCAACTGCAATGTTTTCACCGGAGGAGAAGCAATCCACGGAATAGAATTCTAATACGGAAAAGCAATTGCTTCCATTGGGGCGAGTGTGGGAAAACGACCGTGAATAGCTCATCTCAAGAGAACGCATGGTGGCTGCCTGACATAATGTTGTGTCTAATGTGAGAGGATGTACACCTGCTTCTTCACGGATGGCGTTCACCAATGTCAGCACTTCGTTATAGTACTGCGTATTGGCTTCTGCAAGCGCATTACTTTCCTCCATAAGCTCTGCATCGGTTGCCGCGTAACCGGAATAATCATAAGTATCATAAGTGTAGGTTTCAAACAGCTTTCTGGTTCCGTCGGAATACACTAAATAGGTATTCTCGGTAAATGTTACTATTTTTATTCCGTACTTGTAATCCGACGAGGTGGAAGACCTTTCGATAGTAGTATTTACAAAGATCGGAGGGGCTTCTGAAGGCTCCGGATCAGGTTCCTCCGAGGGTTTTGTGGTGGGTTCAGGGTCAGGTTCCTTCGAGGGTTCCGTGGTTGGTTCTGCAGAGGATTCCCCGGTGGGCTCCGCAGTGGGCTCCGCGGAGGGGACGTCTGTAGGTTCTGCGGAGGGTTCTTCCGAAAGTTCGCCTGTAGGTTCTGCGGAGGGTTCTTCCAAGGGTTCGTCAGTTGGCTCTGCGGAAGATTCTTCCGTGGAATCAGCGGTGGGCTCAGTTACAGATGCTTGTGTAGACTCCCCGGTAGGTTCTGCAGAGGGGGTTTCTGCAGGTACAGATTCAGATTCTTCAGTTACAATGGTTTCTGATGTTGCATCGGCATCTTTATCAGATTTAAGGAAAAGAACAGCGGCAACCGAACCTATTACTAAAATCAAAAAGCATATTACAATAATAAGTTTCTTTTTCATGAGTACATTCTCCATATTATAGGAATCAGTATATTTAGCAAAAAAACAAGAGATGATTGTTAAGAATAGGCAACTTATTCATACCTCTTGTGCATACCGGGGCCTCTGTTTTCAGTGGGGCGCTCTTCAAAGCCCATTTTCCGGTAAAAAGGTTCCTTGCCCTTTACGCTCATCAGCTCCAGGGTGGACACCCAGCCATCTTTTGACTGATTGCGGATATAGTTTTCGATATGGGTGATCATTTGCCTGCCGATGCCCTGTCTCTGGTATTCCGGGAAAATCACAAAATCCTTTAAATAATAAGACATGGCACGGTCTCCAAGCAATCTTGCCATTCCCACGATTTTGTCATCTACATAGGCGGAAAAAGTGACAAGACTGTTTGTGAGTGCCACCTCAATCTGCTCCAGAGAGGGATTCCCCCAACCCGCGGACGTATATAATGCATAAAAATCTTCTGCCTTCAGCGTATTCTCTTCAATTCTCATAATTACCTCCGAAAAAGCAATCTTAAATCATTATTACCATGATAATCCCGGCATTCTGTATTTGTCAACTGCCGATGGAATCTTCCTCTGTTTTGCCGGCGCGTATAAAAGCTTATGGGGTGCAGGTTGCGCCTGCTTTTCCCGGCCGTCGGGGCCTTGCGTATAAAAGGCCCTTGAAAAACGTCGGCGCTTAGCAAAAGGGGAACCAAAGGTTCCACTTGCGCTTAGCGTCCGCTACGATTTTTCACGGAGCGAGAGCGTGCCGCTATACGCAAGGCCCCGACGGTCGGGAAAGGCAGGCGCAACCTGCGTCTCATAAGCTTTTATACGATCCCGGCAAAACAGCGGAAAAGACAATCCTCGGTTGGCGAAATCAGTATGAAAGTTAAGAAATCTTTAAGAGAAATCACTTTTTTTTCACATTTCTTCTATTGATTTATGGAACGCTAGTATCTATAATAAAATAGACTCAGTATAATCCTTTGAAATGGAGTAAACATGGACAATCAGATGAATCAATATGAAAATGGAAACGGGTACCGCAACGGACAGGGGAATGGCCAGGGCGGTAATAACAGAAATAACGGCAACGGTGGCAATCAGCCGCCCAGAAAGCGTCGCTGGATTGTATATCTGCTGGCTGTAGGTGTGGCGCTGATGATTTTTACCTTCGTCACCAATGTATTGTTTGGCGGACAGGATGGAGAGAATGTAAAATATTCGGAATTTATTGAGATGCTGGAGAGCGGACAGGTTGATAAGGCGACGCTCAGCGATGACGGCTATCTGTATTTTACCAAAAAGAACGATGCGCAGCAGGAGGAAACCCCCAGTTCTCCTCAGGGATCCATGTCCTTTTTGGACTATTATATGGCGATGTACGGGAATAAGGAAGAAACCGAGTTTAACACCTATGTGATGGAGGGTGCGGAGACGGTTACCCAGCGTCTGAAGGATCACGGTGTGGCGGAGTATGAGAGAGTTCCTTCCGACGATTCCGGCATGATCTGGAATTTTATCCTTTCTTTCGTGCTTCCTCTTTTGATGATGTGGCTTCTTTTGAGCCTGATGTTCCGCAAGATGGGCGGAAGCGGCGGTCCCATGGGAGTGGGCAAAAGCAATGCCAAGGTATATGTACAGAAGGAGACGGGCGTTACCTTTAAGGATGTGGCCGGCGAGGACGAAGCCAAAGAGTCCTTGCAGGAGGTGGTTGATTTCCTGCACAATCCCGGCAAATATTCCAAGATCGGAGCGAAGCTGCCCAAGGGAGCTCTGCTGGTGGGACCTCCCGGTACCGGTAAGACGCTGCTTGCAAGGGCGGTGGCAGGTGAGGCACATGTGCCCTTCTTCTCTCTGACGGGTTCTGATTTTATCGAGCTGTATGTGGGCGTGGGCGCAAGCCGCGTGAGAGATCTGTTCAAAGAAGCGACCAAGAATGCTCCCTGTATTATTTTTATCGATGAGATCGACGCCATCGGTCGAAGCCGTGACTCTAAGTACGGTGGGGGCAACGAGGAGCGGGAGCAGACGCTGAATCAGTTGCTTTCCGAGATGGATGGATTTGACGGTTCCAAGGGTATTCTGGTGCTCGGAGCCACCAACCGTCCGGAGATTTTGGACAAGGCGCTTTTGCGTCCGGGACGTTTTGACAGGCGTATTATTGTAGACAAGCCGGACCTCAAGGGCCGTGTGGAGATCCTGAAGGTGCATTCCAAGGATGTTATGATGGATGAAACGGTGGATCTGGACGCCATCGCGCTGGCAACCAGCGGTGCAGTAGGTTCGGATCTGGCAAATATGATAAATGAAGCAGCGATCAATGCGGTGAAGGAAGGGCGTCATCTGGTGAGCCAGAAGGATCTGTTCAATGCTGTGGAGCAGGTGCTGGTCGGTAAGGAGAAAAAGGACCGCATCATGAGTAAGGAGGAGCGAAAGATCGTATCCTATCATGAGGTAGGTCACGCACTGGTGAGTGCGCTGCAGAAGAATTCCGAGCCTGTGCAGAAGATTACTATCGTTCCCAGGACCATGGGTGCCCTTGGCTATGTTATGCATGTACCGGAAGAAGAAAAGTATCTGAACACCGAGGCGGAACTTCGGGATATGCTGGTGGGACTGGTGGCAGGACGCGCTGCCGAGGAAGTGGTATTTGACACGGTTACCACAGGTGCCGCCAACGATATTGAGCGCGCCACAGGCATTGCAAGAGCCATGGTGACCCAGTACGGTATGAGCAAAAAGTTTGGCCTGATCGGGCTGGCTACCATTGAAAGCCAGTATCTGGAGGGAAGGGCAGCACTGAACTGCTCTGACAGAACGGCTGCAGAGATAGACAATGAAGTCATTGCGATCTTAAAAGAAAGCTACGAGGAAGCGCTGAGACTGCTTCGTGAAAACAGGGCGCTAATGGATAAGCTGGCAGAGTTCCTGATCGAGAAAGAAACCATCACCGGCAAGGAATTTATGGAAATTTTCCGCAGGGAGAAGGGGATTCCCGAGCCGGAGAAGGAAGAGCCACAGCCGGAGGCAAGTTTGAAGGAGGAGCCTGCGGAGCAACAGGAAGAATCGGTAAAGGATGATTCCAAGGAAGAGCCGAAAGAAGAACCTGAGAAGGAACTGAAAGAGGAGCCGAAGGCGCCGGCCAGTCCGGTGGGAAGATTTTCCAACCGCCTCTTAAAGTGATCATAATAAGATTTATTTGAACCAGGAACGCTGCCGGACCAACTTTTTTCGGAAAAGAGTTGGCCCGGCGGTGTCTGTTTTCATGAGGATGCGCACTTGTGCGTACAAGGGAAAAGAGGCTTTCGTGACCACGTTTGGCGCGAGACTCCGCAAGTGGACGCTTTAATCCGGAATAAGAGATTTCAACTGGCATTTATAATGGGAATTATATATAATAGAGTTAGAATCCTACCCAGGAGGCGGCAGATGTTTCATTTTGAGGAAGAATTAAAAAAACTCCCCAATAAGCCGGGAGTCTATATCATGCGGGATGCAGGGGATACCATCATTTACGTTGGGAAAGCCATCAACCTGCGCAACCGTGTGCGCTCTTATTTCCGGGAGAATATCGGAAGAGGGCCATCCATTGACAAAATGGTAAGCCTGATTGCCCGGTTTGAATATATTGTGACGGATTCGGAGCTGGAGGCGCTGGTTCTTGAGAATAATCTGATCAAGGAGCACTCGCCCAAGTACAACACGCTGCTGAAGGACGACAAAACATATCCTTATATCAAGGTGACGGTAGGGGAGGACTATCCACGGATTCTTTTTTCCAGACAGATGAAAAAGGACAAGTCCAAGTATTACGGTCCCTATACCAGTGCAGCGGCGGTGAAAGACACGATCGAACTTTTGAATAAGCTGTTTCAGCTGCGGACGTGCAATCGCGTATTGCCCAGAGATATCGGAAATGACCGTCCCTGCCTGAATTATCATATCAAACAATGTCTTGCTCCCTGTCAGGGATATGTCAGCAAGGAGGAGTACCGCAGGCAGGTGGCCGGGGCATTGGAATTTTTGAATGGCAACTACAATATGATATTAAAAGATCTGGAGGACAAGATGAAGACGGCATCGGAGGAGCTTCGGTTTGAGGATGCCGCAGGTTACCGGGATCTGTACAACAGTGTAAAGCAGGTATCTCAGAAGCAGAAGATTACGGACAGCGCCTTGGAGGACAAGGATGTGATTGCCGTATACCGGGACGACGAGGAAGCTGTGGTGCAGGTGTTCTTTGTGCGTGACGGCAAGCTGATCGGCAGAGAGCATTACTATATGACGAATGTGTCCGGGCGCTCAAAGGGGCAGATTCTGGGAGATTTTGTGAAACAGTTTTATGCAGGGACGCCATTTATTCCCAGGGAACTGATGCTCCAGTCAGAGATTGACGACATGGAGCTTCTGGAAAAATGGCTCACCCAGAGAAGAGGAGCAAGGGTTTATATCCGGGTGCCCAAGATTGGCAACAAGGAAAAATTGGTGGAGCTGGCGGCACAGAATGCAAAACTGGTATTGAATCAGGACCGTGAAAAGCTCAAGAGAGAGGAAGGAAGGACCATTGGTGCAGTGAAGGAAATTGCGGCACTTCTGGGGATTTCCTGTGCAGACCGCATGGAGGCCTTTGATATTTCCAATATCAGCGGCTTTGCCAACGTAGGTTCCATGGTAGTTTACGAGAAAGGGAAGCCGAAGAGGAGCGATTACAGAAAATTCCGTATCAAGACCGTATCCGGCCCCGATGATTACGCGTGCATGAAAGAGGTGCTGACCAGAAGACTCACTCACGGCATGGAAGAGAGCAGGGAACTGGAGAAAAAGGAGCTGGATCAGGAGTATGGCAGCTTTACACGGTTCCCGGATCTTCTTTTGATGGATGGTGGCCGGGGACAGGTGAATATCGCCCTTGAGGTACTGAAAGAGCTTGGCATAGACATTCCGGTCTGCGGTATGGTGAAGGACGACAACCACCGCACAAGAGGTTTGTATTTCAACAATGAAGAGCTACCCATTGATCCCCGATCGGAGGGCTTTAAGCTGATCACCAGGATTCAGGACGAAGCGCACAGATTTGCCATAGAGTATCACAGGTCTTTGCGCAGCCGCTCACAGGTAAAGTCTGTGCTGGATGAGATTCCGGGCATCGGTCCCGCAAGAAGAAAAGCACTGATGCGGCATTTTGCCTCCATTGAAGAGATTCAGAATGCGGATGTGGAGACCCTTATGGAGGTTCCGGAAATCCCCGGATACGCGGCGGAGGAGATCTATCGTTTCTTCCATAAAAGTAATTGAACACTTGGGAATCGTGTGATAAAATGAACAGTAACCAGAAGGTTGGGAGGAAAAATCATGGCAAGTATTAGCTTGAGCAAAATCATTGAGAAAATGAAGCTGGAAAATCTGACACCGGACATCGATATCACCGATATCAGGGTAACCCAGCCGGATATCAACCGTCCGGCTTTGCAGATCGCAGGCTATTTTGAGCATTTTGAAGCGCAGCGTCTGCAGATCATTGGTTTTGTAGAATATACTTATATGGAAAGTCTGGCAGAAGAGCGGAAAAGGGAAGTTTATGAACAGTTGATGTCCTACGATATCCCCTGTATCGTTTTCTGCAGAGAACTGATGCCGGATCCTCTGTTTTTAGAAATCGCAAAAGAGAAGCTGGTACCTCTTTTGTCCACCAAGAAATCCACCTCCGCCTTCATGGCAGAGATCATCCGATGGATGAACGTAAAGCTCGCCCCCTGTATTTCCGTGCACGGCGTACTGGTGGATGTATATGGTGAGGGTGTTTTGATCACCGGTGAGAGCGGCATCGGTAAGTCTGAGGCTGCCCTGGAGCTGATCAAGAGAGGACACCGACTGGTGACGGACGATGTGGTGGAGATCCGCAAGGTGAGCGATGAGACTCTGGTTGGAAGCGCGCCGGACATTACCAAGCACTTTATTGAGCTGCGCGGTATCGGCATCGTGGATGTGAAGGCTTTGTTTGGTGCATCCTCCGTAAAAGACACCCAGCAGGTGGATCTGGTGATCCGCCTGGAGGACTGGAATAAAGAAAAGGATTATGATCGTCTCGGGCTGGAGGATAACTATATCGAATATCTGGGCAATAAAGTAGTGTGTCACAACATTCCCATCCGCCCCGGCCGTAATCTGGCGATCATCTGCGAATCAGCTGCAGTAAATCACCGTCAGAAGAAAATGGGCTACAATGCTGCCCAGGAACTTTACGCCAGAGTGCAGAAGTCTTTGGCACAGAAAAGAGAGGATTAAGGAGAAAAAAATGAGTAAATACGTATTTGGTGTGGATGTGGGAGGAACCACCGTAAAGCTGGGACTTTTCTGCGAAGACGGAAGGTTAATGGATAAATGGGAGATTCCCACAGACAAGAGAAATGGCGGATCCGCCATTCTTCCGGATGTTGCAAACAGTATTCTTGCAAAAATGCAGGAGAAAGGCATTGCCAAGAGTGATGTGGCAGGCGTGGGTATCGATACGCCGGGTCCCGTCAACGAAGAGGGCGTTGTGAATAAGGCTGAAAACCTGGGCTGGGGCGTCACTGACGTGCCGGGGATCCTGAAGAAATATTTGGATTTCCCCATAAAATCCGGTAATGATGCCAATGTGGCTGCTTTTGGCGAAATGTGGCAGGGCGGCGGAAAAGGTTATCGCAATCTGGTGGTTGTTACGCTGGGTACCGGCGTTGGCGGCGGCATCATTATTAACGGAAAGATTCTGACCGGAGCCATGGGCGCCGGCGGTGAGATCGGACATATGCATGTAGAGGATCAGGAGACCGTTCCCTGTAACTGTGGATTGTACGGCTGTCTGGAGCAGTATGCTTCCGCCACAGGCATTGCCCGTCTCGCACGGAGAAGGCTGGAAAAAGATGATGCGCCCAGTATCCTCCGGGACAGCGAGATTACGGCCAAAGCCGTGTTTGATGCTGTGAAAGCGGGAGACAACGTGGCAGTGGAGATCGCGGAGGAGTTCGGAGATTATCTGGGTAAGGGCCTTTCCCAGATTGCAGCCGTGGTCAATCCCGAAGTATTTGTCATCGGTGGCGGCGTATCCAAGGCAGGAGAGATCCTGTTTGACTTCATCCGACCTGCTTTTAAAAAGTATGCATTTCACGCATGCCGGGAGACCGACATGGTGCTTGCAACTCTGGGAAATGATGCGGGAATCTACGGAGCCGCAGGTTTGTTCCTGAACGAAAATAATTAAGTCAGACGGAGCGTCTGTAAAGAAAGAAGCGTAAAATGATCAGTAAAGCCGTAATGGAAACCTTAATGGACATTGTTCCAAAGGAAAACATCCATGCAGAGGAGCCGCTTAAGAACCATACCACCTTCCGGGTGGGAGGTCCCTGCGATTGTCTGGTGGAAATAGAAAGTACAGAGCAGCTCATAAAGATACAGAACTATTTACAGTTGATAGAAGTGCCTTATGCAGTGATCGGCAACGGAAGTAACCTGCTGGCGGGAGACAAAGGCTACCGCGGTGTAGTTTTGCAGATCGGCAGCAAAATGGCAGACATCCGTGTGGAGGGCAACCGTATCACGGCGCAGGCAGGAGCACTCTTGTCAAAGATCGCAAGAGTAGCTTTGGAGCACGGACTTACCGGGCTGGAATTTGCCAGTGGGATCCCGGGCTCATTGGGCGGTGCCATTGTGATGAATGCAGGTGCCTACGGAGGAGAGATGAAGCAGGTAGTCACTTCCGTGACAGTAGTGGACCGTGAGGGTGAAGAGCTTACCCTTGACAACGAGACCATGGAGTTCGGCTATCGGACCAGCGTCATAAAGACGCGGCCGTTCCTGGTGACGGAAGTCACCATGGAGCTGACTCCGGGAGATCCCGCGGTGATCAAGGCTGCGATGGATGAGCTGGCTGCAAAGAGGAGAGAGAAACAGCCGCTGGAGTTTCCCAGCGCAGGAAGTACCTTTAAGCGCCCAGAAGGATATTTTGCGGGAGAACTGATCATGAACGCGGGCTTGAGAGGATTTCAGATCGGCGGAGCAAAGGTGTCGGATAAGCACTGCGGATTTGTGATCAATACAGGTGATGCCAGTGCTGCCGATGTGACAAAGGTGATCTGTGAAGTACAGAAGGCAGTGAGAGAACAGTTTGGAGTAGAGCTGGAAACAGAAGTTATTTTCTTCGGCGAGTTCTGAGGATACGCGGTAAGAGAGGATAAAGCATGAGATTTGTAGTGGTAACGGGAATGAGCGGCGGCGGTAAGAGTACTGCGCTTAAGATGCTGGAGGATGCAGGTTTTTATTGCGTGGATAATCTTCCGGTGTCTCTGATCGACAAATTTGTGGAGCTGATCGTTACACCTAACAGCGAGATCACCAAGGTTGCGCTGGGTCTTGATGTGCGCGCAGGCCAGTCCTTTGAGGATGCCGCACAAGTGCTGATGAAGCTACGGGAGAGAGGCTACAAACTGGAGATCCTGTTTATGGAGGCCGACGAAAATGTGCTGATCAAGCGTTACAAGGAGACCAGAAGGCTGCATCCACTGGCGCCGGAAGACCGTGTGGAGGAAGGAGTGCGCAAGGAGCGCAGGGTGCTTGAGGATATGCGGAATCAGGCAGATTATGTGATTGATACCACTCATTTGCTTACCAGGGAATTAAAGGAAGAACTGGACCGAATTTTTGTGCAGAACAAAGAATATAATAGTCTTATGGTAACGGTCATGTCCTTTGGTTTTAAACACGGGATTCCCACAGATGCAGATCTGGTTTTCGATGTGAGATTTCTGCCCAATCCCTTTTATATGGATGAGCTGAAGACCAAAACCGGCAATGACAAGGAAGTGCAGGAATATGTCATGGGGTTTGAGGAATCGGAACAGTTCATGGGAAAGCTGGAAGAGATGATACAGTTTCTGGTCCCTTACTATATCAGAGAAGGTAAATACCGACTGGTGGTAGCCATAGGCTGCACAGGAGGCAAGCACCGCAGTGTGACGCTGGCCAATGAGCTGTATGCCAGAATGAAAGATAAAGGAAGCTATGGAATGAAACTTTACCATAGAGATGTGTACAACAGGAGTGTGTAGGAATGTCATTTTCCAGTGAAGTGAAAGAGGAACTTGCTAAGCAGGTAAGTCCCGCAAGGCACTGCCGTATGGCAGAACTGGCAGCGCTGATGAGCTTCTGCGGACAGTACGGAAGAGATGAAGAAGGCCGGTATACCATAGGATTTCAGACAGAAAATGAAGCAGTTGTAAGAAAGTGCTTTACATTATTACGAAAAACATTTAATATAGAGAATGGTTCAATGTTGAGCGAAGAGCAGATGCAGGATTTTTACGGAAAGTTCGGAGATCCCGACAAGCCCGTAAGTCCGCTTCTCATCAAGAGCTCCTGTTGCCAGAGAGCCTTTCTGCGGGGAGCCTTTTTGGGAGCCGGCTCCATCAGTGATCCGAAGAAAGGGTATCACATGGAGTTTGTGTGCCAGAATAAGGAGAAGGCTTCACAGATCAGGGATCTGATACAGGGTTTTGACATTGAAGCGAAAATTGTTGTACGCAAGAAATATTACGTAGTCTATCTCAAAGAAGGAGCCGGAATTGTGGATCTGTTAAATGTAATGGAAGCACATGTGGCTCTAATGGATCTGGAAAATTTGCGTATTTTAAAAGAGATGCGCAATTCCATCAACAGGCGGGTGAACTGTGAGACCGCCAACATCTCCAAGACAGTAAATGCAGCGGCCAGACAGATAGAAGAGATTGAATATTTGAGGGACCATTACGGATTCAAAAATCTTCCGGACAGCCTGAGGGAAATGGCTGAGATCCGGTTGGAGTATCCTGATGCGCCCTTAAAAGAATTGGGAGAATATCTTGACCCTCCGGTAGGCAAATCGGGAGTCAATCACAGATTACGCAAACTTAGTGAATTAGCAGAGAAGATCAGGTCGTAAAAAGAGGAGGAAACTATTATGACACAGAAAGCAGTTGAGATTAAGCTTCAGAATGGTCTGGAAGCCCGTCCTGTGGCAGTACTGGTGCAGGTGGCAAGCAAATATGACAGCACCATTTATCTGGAGACAGATGGCAAGAAGATAAATGCCAAGAGTATTATGGGCATGATGAGCCTTGGAATGAAGAGCGGAGAGAAAGTGGTGGTATCTGCCAACGGCAGCGATGAAGTTGCTGCGGTAGAAGATATCGAGCATTTTCTTGGCGGCTGCGAAGCTGTATAGTAAGCAGCAGAGAGTATCATAAGAGAAAGCATTCAATTGATGCAGGGAGATAAGGTATGGCAGACAAAAAAATGTTGTTTATCTATAATCCGAAATCCGGCAAGGCTCAGATCAAGAACCATTTGTCGGACATTTTGAATGTTTTTGCAAGAGGCGGTTATGAAGTGACGGTATATCCGACACAGCAGCGGGGAGACGCAGGGACGATCATGATCAACCGCAAGCCGGACTATGATCTTGTAGTCTGCAGCGGCGGAGACGGTACCTTGGACGAAGTGGTTACCGGTATGATGAAGAGCCCCTTCCGGACACCCATAGGATATATTCCCGCCGGCAGCACCAATGACTTTGGGGGCAGCCTTCATTTGCCCAAGCAAATGGTCCGTGCTGCGGAGATCATTGTAAACGGCAGAACGTTTCCCTGTGATGTGGGCATATTTAATGATGATATTTTTGTGTATATTGCAGCATTTGGATTGTTTACGGATGTTTCCTATGAGACCAAGCAGGATATGAAGAATCTTCTGGGACATATGGCATATTTGCTGGAGGGTGTGAAGAGACTGTCCTCAATCCGGTCCTACCATATGAAGGTGACCCATGACAACGGCGTGATAGAAGATGATTTTATGTATGGAATGATCACAAATTCCGAGTCCGTGGGAGGCTTTAAGCGCATCACCGGCAAAAATGTGCAGCTGGATGACGGAGTCTTTGAAGTGACTCTGATCAAAAAACCCAAAAATGCCATAGAATTGAACGAGATTTATACTTGCCTCATGAAAAATGAGATCAATTCCAAGGCGATTTACTGCTTTAAGACCTCTAAGATCACGATCGAGCCGACGGAGCCCATTGCATGGACACTGGATGGTGAATACGGCGGAACCCATGAACAGGTCGATATCGAAAACTGCTGTAAAGCCATGGAGATCCGGGTGGCAAAGGAAAGCAGTGTTTAAAATAAAAATGTTTTATAAATCTGAAACCTACCTTGGCAAAAAAGGCCGGTTTCCGGATTTATTTCACATCTTTTTTTGAACAGATATCCTTGAGGCAGCAGCGGTCGCAGTAAGGTTTAGTCCTTGCGGTGCAGACCTCTCTTCCGTGATAGACAAGGCGGTGGCAGAAGTCGTTGCCTTCCTCCGGGGGGATGATCTCCCACAGCGCCATCTCTACTTTCTTCGGTTCTTTAATACCGTCTACCAGTCCCATACGGTTGACCAGGCGGATGCAGTGGGTGTCGGTAACGATGGCCGGTTTGCCGAACACATCTCCCATGATCAGGTTAGCGCTTTTGCGCCCCACTCCGGGAAGCTTGAGCAGTGCCTCAAAGTCATCCGGTACTTTCCCACCGTACTCATCTCTCAGGATCTTCATGCAGGCGCTGATGTCACGGGCTTTACTTCTGCCGAGGCCGCAGGGTTTAACGATCGCTTCGATCTCATCCACGGAGGCATTGGCAAGGGCTTCCACATCCGGGAACCGTTCATACAGCTTTTCCACCACAATATTCACGCGGGCATCGGTGCACTGAGCGGCGAGGCGCACGCTGACCAACAGCTTCCACGCCTCATCGTAATCCAGTGAGCACTGGGCATCGGGATATTCTTTTTTCAGGAGGTCGATGATCTCCAGTGCAAGCTTCTTTTTGGAAGATTTGTTCATAGTTCTCCTTCATCGGCAGTTGTGTCTGTTTTATTGATTGTCGTGCAGCTGATCAGAGAGTTCCAACAACTTATCAAGCATCATGTTGCCGGTCTCAGGAACCGTGTTGGTGTAGGGGGAGAGGGAGGTTTCATACAGGTCACTCTCGGGAACGTACAGGTTGGCATCTGCCACATATCCGCAGGGAGCATTGGAAAGCTCCACAAAAATATTGTGCTTGAATTTGGACTCTGCTTTAAAGCGAAGTCCGTAATTTACAAAAATTTCGCCGGGCACAAAGCCGAAGCACACATCGCCCACACTCATAGCCTGAAGATAGGCGTCGAAGCTTAGAGGCATATGATACATCTGGTAGGCGAGCAGGTTGCCGGCGTAAGTCCCGAAAAGGCCTTTTTCCAGGTATTCTTTGATATCTTCATCGCTGACTTCGCGTCTGTTCAGAGTGATCTTTTCTTTGATGCACCTGACATCACCGTCAATTTCCGTCATTGCAGAGGAGGGAGTATTCAAAATGCTTTCCGCAAGGGCTTTGCCCAAAACCCGATGGGAAAGCTTTGTGTTCTCCCAGTTTACCTCAACGGAAGCATCGAGATCATTGATGTCTCCGCAGGCGCCCAGCAGGAAAAGA
>JAZNMF010000034.1:0-38664 GCA_045579545.1 Acetatifactor sp.
GGCCGCGTGAGATACCGCGTCCAAGGACCGACGTTTTTCAAGGCCCTTTTATACGAACTGTGTCTCCGCCGGCGTCCGGGGTTCAGAACTTCCAGCCGCCTAAAATAACTGATATTGTAACAGAGTGTAAGATGAATAGCAAGGAATTTTGAGAAAAGTTATTGCAATATAGGTACAACTGTATTGTAATAACTTTGATTTTTTGTTACATTTATTAGAGAGTCCGGTATCAGAGTGATGATCGGTGGGAATGACTTGGAGTGGATAGAGGATATGGAAGAATTAAAGAGACTTCTAGGGAATATGTTGAATGAGAGGCTGGAACAGATTGTGCTCAGCGATTCCAGGAAGAAAGAGACAGCCGCCAAGATAAAGATACGACCGGTCCTTTTGAAGGATACTCTCGTATTTCAGGAGACGCTTTACCGGGGAACCCAGGTGTTCCATCACAACTACAGCAGGGACGAGATGGCGGAGCGGATCTGCAGCCTGCTTGGAGAAGGACAATCTCTGTTCGGTCAGGCCCAGTTTGCAGGTCTCGATCAGGATGCATCTGTACTTGTGAGTAAAAAGGGAAGAATGACCGTAAAGGTGAAGAAGCGCACTGCTTCTGATGGGAAGACCGGGAGAAGCGAAAGTGAGGCCGGCGGGAATGATCGTGCCGCTCATCAGGGAAGAACATCAGAGGAACTTGCCCACAACAGGACCAGACAATATATTCTTAAGGAAGGGTGTCCCGTGGATTTTTTGGTAGGACTTGGCGTTCAGTCACCTGACGGGAAAGTTACCAAGGCCAAATATGATAAGTTCAGACAGATTAACAGATATTTGGAATTTATTGAGGATGTTTTGGACGAACTTCCGGATGACCGGACGATCCGCATCATTGATTTCGGGTGCGGAAAGTCTTATCTTACTTTTGCGATGTATTACTACCTGCATGTATTGCAGGGAAAAGATATCAGGGTGACCGGGCTTGATCTGAAAGCGGACGTCATCGATCACTGTAATGAGCTTGCGGAAAGGTGCGGTTATGACAAACTACATTTTGAAAAAGGTGATATCAGCACCTATACCGGTGCGGATCAGGTGGATATGGTGGTGACGCTCCATGCCTGCGACACTGCCACCGATTATGCTCTGGAGAAAGCGGTTCGGTGGGGGGCCAAAGTGATCATGGCGGTTCCCTGCTGTCAGCACGAGGTGAACAGGCAGATAAACTGCAAGGATCTGCAGCCGGTTTTGCGGTATGGTTTGATCAGGGAACGCATTTCAGCGCTGTTCACAGATGCGGTCAGAGCGAACCTTTTGAGCGAACAGGGATATGATACACAGATACTGGAGTTTATCGATATGGAGCATACGCCCAAAAATCTTTTGATCCGTGGGGTGAAAAGAAAAGGGATGCGCCCCGGAAAAAATTCCGATATCAACGGTTTTTTGGATTATCTGGGAATTAAGCCCACACTTGCGGGGCTTCTGGAGGAAGTAAATGAAGAGGATGATCTTTAAGTTTGCGGCATTTGTTGTGATCTTTCTGATTTCACTTGTTGTGATCAGCAAAGTGATGAATCGGGGAAATGACAATCTGACCATGGAAATGGGAGATGCCACTCTGCCTGTTGTGACAATGTCGCAAGAAGATATTTCATATAATCAGTTGCACGGGTACCGCAGTGTTATGGACACGGCGTATCAGCGAGACACTGTGACTTCACTTTCGGAGAAAAGGGAAGTGGAATTCACGGTAGCTCCGTACGGCTGCGTTATTCAGGATATGAGTATAGAGGTGCGCAGCTTAAGCGGCGACCGTCTGATTGAAAATTCCGGGATCACAGATATTTCCATGGCGGACAGAGAAGGCAATATCCGGTGCAAGGTGACTTTAAAGGATCTGATCCAAAAGGATACAGAATATATGCTTGTGATCCTGTTGGATACGGAGGAACATGGTGTTGTCCGGTATTATACCAGGATCCTCTGGAGCGATAAGACCTATGCGCAGGAAAAGCTTTCTTTTGTAAAGGATTTTCACCAGGTGCTCTATGACAGGGAAGAGGCCAGAAAGCAGAACGTACCACAGTATCTGGAATCCAATTCTAGCGGAGACAATACCACTTTTCACAAAGTAAACATACACAGCAGTTTCCACCAGATTACCTGGGGAGACCTGAATGTCACGGAGGAAACAGAACCGGTTATCCAAATGACGGAGTTGGGAACCCAGACGGCAAGCTTTGTGCTGCATTATTATGTATCCACCGAATCAGATAAGACCACCACCTACTATCAGGTGGAGGAAGCTTACAGAGTGCGTTTTCTGACCAATGCAGAGAGAATGTACCTGCTCGACTTCGAGAGAACCATGACGCAGATTCCTGATGTGAAAAGCGATATTTACAGTAATGACAAAATATTATTGGGAATCGTGGATGAGAATCTTCCCTTGGTGGAAAGTGCTGATGGCAATATTGTTTTGTTCTGCGTGGCAGACCGCCTTATAAGCTACAATGGAACCACAGGCAAGATTACAGTGCTTTTTAGTTTTTGCGACAGACAAAATACGGATGCAAGATCTCTTTATTGGCAGCATGATATAAAAGCCCTTGATGTGGATGAAGGCGGAAATGTATTGTTTGCCGTATATGGGTACATGAACAGAGGACGCCACGAAGGGGAACTGGGAATTGCGGTATATCACTATGACAATAAGTTAAATACCATTGAAGAGATCATATATATTCCTTGCGATAAAAGCTTCGAGGTGCTTTCCGGTGAAATGGAGCAGCTTCTCTTTTTAAATCGGAGAGATGAATTGTATTTGTTCCTTGATCATACGGTATTTCAAATCAATACAGCAGATCGGAGCTATCAGGAAGTAGTAAGTATCACCAAAGATAGTACGGTCATGACTTCTGAGGACCATGATGTTTTAGTTTGGCAGGAGGGGGACGATATTTATCACGGAAGCAGTCTGCAGATCAGGAATCTGAGAAGTGGTCTGGGAAGTAACGTTGAAGCTGAGGAAGGAACTGCCATACGCCTGTTGGGCTTCATGGAAACGGACATCATTTTTGGTTTGGCACGATTGGAGGACATCACCGAGGACACTGCCGGCAATCAGTTTTTCCCTATGTATAAAATCGGCATCTGCAATTCCACGGGTGAAGTTTTAAAGGAGAGTGGCCAGGAAAATATTTACGTTACCGGCTGTACAATTTCAGAGGCGCAGATTACCTTAGATCGTGTGCTTAAGATGGAAAACGGCAGCTTTGAAAAGACTTCCCAGGATTATATCATGACCAATGAAGATGCGGCGGCGTCAAAAAATCAGCTGTCGGTTGTGGAGATTGATATTTATAAAAAATATGTTCAGATACAGACACGGGCTGCAATTAATGA
Organism: Acetatifactor sp.; assembly: GCA_045579545.1. GTDB lineage: Bacteria > Bacillota > Clostridia > Lachnospirales > Lachnospiraceae > Acetatifactor. The sequence goes on from JAZNMF010000034.1 coordinate 3,403, forward strand.
AAAGAAGCTGCAGATCAGAACCCCTAAAGAGTTGGTTTTTGAGGGCGGAAGAGAGCTGGTACTTCAGCCGGGAGCACAGGTGGACCGATACTATGCTTACGATATGTATGGGATTGCAGGAATCTTTACAGAGCCTGCAAATGCCGTAAAACTGGCATATGACTGTTACGGTGTGGTGACAGATGATTCCGGCCGTAAAATTTGGGCAAGAGGAAATCTGGTCACCAAAAATCAGATTATGGCGATCCAAAGTCAAAGTGTGGACGACACCAGGAATTCTCTGGCAGTTTGTCTTGATACGATCCTGCAGAAGGAAGGAATCACCAGAAATACGCAGGTGCTTTTGGATGAAGGCCGGTCTGTGGAACAGATTCTGTCAGAGAACTTACCGGGATGTACCGTTCTGAATCTTGCCGGAACTTCCATGGACGCCACTCTCTATTATGTCAACCAAGACATTCCGGTGCTCGCAGTTTTGAAAAACGGAGAGGCTGTTCTGATCACGGGCTTTAACGAGTATAACGTGGTGATCATGAATCCTACCACCGGAGAACTGGGCAAGAAAGGAATGAAAGACTCTGCTAAGTGGTTTGAAGAAAACGGCAATGGCTTTATCACTTATGCGTATCAGTAAAAATACTGCCGGTTAATTGTTTTTGGCTGTATGGCCGACATTTCCGGGATAAAAATCACCCCCGGACAGGATATTGTTTAAATAGCGGCACGCTCTCGCTCCGTGAAAAATCGCAGCCGGACTAGGCCGCGTGAGGTACCGCGGCCTAGTACCGGCTTAATGCATCCGGAAAACGCGGGCAGCGTGTTTTTTAAGCACGTTCAACAGAAGCATGCCGAGGATGCCGCAGGAGATGAGTTCTCCAATCCCGACAGTCAGCATGAAATAGGGGATGGAGCCTTCGAAGCGGTATACATAGGACAGTACGAAAGGTATGACCAGGGTGTTTGCCACGATGGGCGGGATGGGGGCCAGCCATTTGTTGCGTTTGAGAAGGTAGGTGCCAAGTGCGCCCAGAAGTGTGGCAAGGCTTCCGAAGATAACATCCAAAACGGCACTGCCGGTCAGCAGATTGCTCAACAGGCAGCCGACAAACAAACCGGGAATGGCTGCCGGTGTAAAAAAGGGTAAAATTGTCAATGCTTCGGAAAAGCGGACTTGAATGGCATAATTTGCCAGGCCCATAGAGTTGGCTATCATAGTGAGCACAACATAAAGAGCAGCGATGACTGCTGCGTGGGTGAGGAACATGATTTTTTTGAATTTCATTTGGAATCTCCTTTAGTTTTGTTTTTGTCCTGCCGGGGCAGTTCGGTGAGGAAGGTTTCGAACTCACCAGGTGCTGCCGGTATTATGATAACAGCAACAGCATTTATAAGTATAACACGTTACGGATGAATGTCAATGAAAAAGAATCACCTGTTATGTGAAAAAATGTCAACCCGCTTTGCCGCAGGTTGACATTTGAGTTTGGATTATTTTTTCCTGAACGTCGAAAGAAAGGATCCGCTTACAATAAATACCAGTGCGGCAAATACCTTCACACCCGGTACAATGCCGTTGATGAAAAAGGTGGCAAAGGGCGTCAGGATTGGCTTGATGAAGAAGGCGAAGGACGCTGTCATGGCGCCGCCCTTTTCCATGGCCGTGAAGTATGCCCAATAGCCGATTCCCGTTACGATCACACCCAGATAACACAGTACGGTAATGTTATGGGCGGTGAGCGAGGGAATCATGTCTACCTTAAGGATAAGCAGTATCAAGAGAAGGACAAGGCTTCCCATAAAAAAGGAAATGCTGGTCTGGATAATGCCGCCGAGCCGTTTCATGAATTTTTTGCTAAGTACTGTGTAAAGGCTGAAACTGAGGGCAGAAGCGACTGCCAACAGAACCGAAAGGAGATTGGTTCCGGAACTGAAGTCTGCACAGATAATAACGCCTATGGCACACAGGATAACAGCCAAAAGCTTCTGCTTTGTGAGCTTTTCCTTTAAGATCAGTATGGCAAAGAGAATGGTAAATACTGAATTGGCAGAAAAGATAATGGCAATCAGGGAAGGGGCATCGGCTTTCTTGACAGCAAGCTGCAGCATAACCATGCTGAAGCAGATGCACAGGGTGCCAAGAAGTGTCAGGATGCCGATATCTTTTAAACCGATTTTGATCTGTTCTTTTCTGATTTTTCTGATTGCAAAAGGTAAAAGCATCAGGGAACCGATGAGAAATCTCCACAAAGTGATGGAGTAGGGATTTACTTCTTCAGCAATCAGCTTGCTGACTGGCTCCAGTGTGGTAAAAACAACAGCGGTGATCAGCGCGTAGAGAAGTCCCATGCTATTGTCTTTTGTAGTAGGTGATTGGCTCATTATTTGTTCTCCCTTCCGGATATGTAATCATAGACTACTTGGGTAAACAGATATTTTCCGTCTTCACCCTTCTGTATGATATATTGGTTGTGAGTGCCGTGCATTAACTTCAGTTCAACCGTTGACATGTCGTAACGGAAATGCTTTAAGGTAGAGAGAACCAGCATGGTCTGTTCGTAGCGGTTTTCCATATCATTGTCAGATACAATAAATAACATGGGGGCATACTCTGCATCCTGTCCGATATAGTACAGGGGAGCAGTCTCGTCCACAATCACGCGTCGGGAGTCAATGCCTTTTTCTCGAAGGACATTAAAATGAGAAGTGGGCTGTCCGGCGTCGTGAATGAAGCCGGCAATCTGTGTGGGCTCCAAATGATGAGGGGCCAGGTATGCTTTGTTGAAGCAGAGCATCATGGAAAGATAACCGCCGGCAGAGCTTCCGCCCACGTATATTTTTCTGCATTTACCATACTCATTGATGTGTTTGAAGGTCCAGGCAACAGCTGCGGCAGCGTCCCTGATAAACTCGGGAAATACAGCTGAGGGGTACATGCGATAATTGGCGCTGACTACAGCAATCCCCATTTCTGCCAGCTCTGCAATAAATCCGCATTCCTTGGATCCGGATTCCAAGCCGCCACCATGAAAATATACAAAGACATCAAATTCTTCTTTGTCCGGTAAGATTACATCAAGCACATGCCTTTCGTGGCCAATGTTGCAATAAACAATATTTTTAATGGTTTTCATTTCAAAGCTCCTTTAATATGGATAATTAATTGAGTTGTATGCTTTTAGTATAGCAGTTCTTTTATTGCATTTCAAATATAGATATGTTACTATCTATATAAACTCAAAGTTATATAGGGGCGATGTTTTATGGAATGGAATCAACTTCAAACGTTTCTTGTGGCTGCCAGAGAGGAGAATTTTTCCAAAGCAGCGGAATTGTTATATACTTCCCAGCCGGCGCTGAGTAAGACTATAAAGCGTCTGGAGGAAGAACTGGGCTATCCTCTTTTTGAGAGAGAAGGAAAGCGCATCCGTTTGAACGAGTTTGGCTGTGTTTGGGTGGAGACCATGGGGCAGATGGAGAGAATGTTCGAGGAGACAAAGGTTCGTCTGGAGGAGGCCGGAGGGAGACCCCATCCGAAAGTCCAAATCTGTGTGAATTGTGCATCTGCGCTGTTGCCCGGTCTGCTGCAGTTTCTCAGAAACAGGAATTCTGAGGTGGAATATCAGATTTTTCAGTGGAATGTCATGAACGATCAACAGGATAAGAGCATCAGAATTTTGGCGGAAAAGCCGGAGAGAGAGCAATATGATATCTTGCTGGAGGAGCCGATTATGCTTGCAGTGCCTGCCGGTCACGGGCTTGCCGAAGCAGAAGAGATTTCCTTGAAGGATTTGGAAAAAGAAGAGTTTGTCAGTCTGAACAGTAACTGGGAACTGTCCAGAACTATTATGCGGGAGCTGAGCAAACTTGGATTTGCGCCGAAGGTTACCATGTGGCTGGATAATCCCAACTTGATGAGAGAACTATTGCGGCAGCATATGGGGATTGCATTTGTTCCGGCAGTCACCTGGAGTTCATTTGCAGGAGAAGAAGTGGTGATACGCCCGGTGAAAGGATGGGGAACCAAAAGGTATGTGTATCTTCAAATGCCGGATTCAGCCTATCTCACAAGAGAACAGAAAGAGTGTGCGGAAGGAATCAAGGAATATTTTAAACAGATAGTGCTGCGCTGATGGAAAAGAAAAGCTGTATGTGTCGGACGGATGAGGCCGTCATCACATACAGCTTACTATTTGTGAAAAAAGTCCGGGCGCTTACAGTTCGCCGTTTTTGTAGCGTGCTACGATGTTCTGGATTCTCTCATTGGGATTCAAAAGATCACTGATGGAGGAATCGTGGTTCAGCGTATCGATGATATACGCAATGTACTTACTCATGTCGCAGTTGATATACCAGTCGCGGTTCAAAAGATCGGGAGTCTGGTAGATCAGGTTGGTGGTAAGGACTTTGTCGATGATTCCACGCTCATACGCCTGATCAAACTTGTCCAGTCCGTTGGTAAAAAGACCGAAGGTGGAGAAAACAAAGATTCTGTTGGCTTTGCGCGCTTTGAGTGCAGCTGCTACCTCCAGAACACTTTCACCGGAGGAGATCATATCATCGATAATGATCATGTCTTTGCCTTCTACGCTGGTGCCCAGGAACTCGTGGGCTACAATAGGATTGCGTCCGTTCACTACTCTGGTGTAGTCGCGACGCTTATAGAACATACCCATATCCAGTCCCAGTACGTTGGCAATATAGATTGCGCGGCTCATACCACCCTCGTCAGGGCTGATCACCATCATGTGATCGGAGTCGAGCCGGAGACCTTTTACATTGCGAAGCAGTCCTTTGATAAACTGGTATGCGGGCTGCACGGTCTCAAAACCGTGAAGAGGAATTGCGTTCTGAACACGGGGATCGTGTGCGTCAAAGGTGATAATATTGTCTACGCCCATGCGCACCAGTTCCTGAAGTGCCAGTGCACAGTCCAAAGATTCACGGGAAGTTCTCTTGTGCTGACGGCTCTCATACAGGAAAGGCATGATCACAGTGATCCTTCTGGCTTTGCCGCCTACAGCAGCGATGATCCTTTTCAGATCCTGATAGTGGTCGTCGGGAGACATATGATTCTGGTGGCCGCACAGAGAATAGGTTAGGCTATAGTTGCAGACATCCACCAAAAGATAAAGGTCGGTACCGCGAACAGACTCATTGATAACACCTTTTGCTTCTCCTGAACCAAAACGGGGAACCTTTGTACTTAACAGGTAGGAAGGTCGCTGATAACCGGAAAATGCCAGAGAATCTTTGTGTTCATTTTCACGTTCGGTTCTCCATTTCACAAGATATTGATCAATCCTTTCACCAAGAGCCTGACAGCTTTCCAGAGAAATAATTCCCAGAGAACCGACAGGGATGGTTTCTAAGTTGCGTTTTTCTTCGCGAACTGGCATGGGGTAATCCTCACTTTCTTCTTCGTCATTTATTCATACGTTTTTTGTAAATCCGGATGTCGGGTCCGGATAACTTACAGAGAGTAAATTTACTGGTGATGCGGGAGAAAATCCGGTCTGAATACCGGTCCCGCAGTTCCTCCAGACTTAAGTTGGTGGAGATAATGGTTGCCTTCCTGCGAAGGTACCGCTCATTCAGACATCCGAACAGCTGGGAGGTTACAAAAGAATTGGTTACTTCTGTTCCCAGATCGTCTATGATCAACAGATCACAATCGTAAAGATCTTTATAAAACTGATAAAGATTCTCTTTGGCTTTCGCGTCGAAAGAGTATCTGGCCAGTGTGTCAAACAATCCTGCAGAACTGAAATAGATTACGGAATGGCCGGATTGCAGCAGCTCCTTGGCGATACATCCTGACAAAAAACTCTTTCCTGTACCTACTGTACCATAAAAAAACAAATTTTGGTAGTCTTGTTCGAAGTTTTGTACAAAATCAAGGCTGATTCTTACCGCTTCCTGAAATCTCCTGCGGTCTTCCCCTTCATAGTATTCAAAGGAGAGGGTGGAAAAATTCTCATTTTCTATGGTTTTCTGAATGTTGGACTGCTGATAGAGGAGCGCAATCTCTTTCTGGCGGAGGCAGCGGCATTTTTCCCTGCCGGCATTGGTTGAAACGGTGGGCAGGTAGCCGGTGTCACTGCAATGAGGGCAGTCGAAGAGCGGCTCAAGATAATCAGGGGAATAGCCATGCTGCTCTAAAAGAAGCTTCTTCTGTGCCGAGATGTCCGAGAGTTTTTTCCTGAGAGCCACAAGAGCCTGCTCATCGCCGTCAAGCAGCTTCAGGGTGCAGGCTTTGGCCAGGGTACCGGTGGATTCTGTGAGATCCCGGTATCCGGGTATATTTGCGAGGATTTCGTCTTCCCGTTCTTCGAGAGTATGGCGATTCCTGTTCCGGATGATCTCATACTCCCGCATGATAGATGAGTACTGTTCGTTGGTTAGTGCCACGGTTGTCTCCTTTGGACAGTGATTGACGGAGAATCGCTGTCATTGTCAATTGCTGATAAGCTCGCGCTCCAGCTGGTCAAAATCGTAACTGTTCTGGGCAAACTGATTGAATTTGTTGGAAGTGACTGCTTTGTTGCAGTTACGTCGCTTCGCCTGATACATCTCGTCCATGCGGATGATATCGGATCTGCGGTGCACGTCCTCTTTCTTCCATTTGCTCAGAATGCTGTCGGCATATTCAAAGCGGTGCTTGTCCGTGGCCAGCACAGTTCGCTCGCACGCTTCAAAGATGATGTCATTGTCGAATTCCCATTCTTTGGTCCAGCGGTTGATGAACTCCATCTCCTTGGCTGTGGGAGAGTTGCTCTTACCAAGCCGGTTCATGATGGCATATACATTCTTGTCATATTTGGAAGCGATGGTCTGAGCCTGTTTGGGAGTGGTGATTCCCTGTTCGGCCCAGTTGATTGCAACTTTCTCAATATACTTAAAATCTTTCTTGCCTCGGTCCACACAGTACTGGATCAGATAATCAATCAGGTCTTCCGAGAAATGAAGCACATCCATCATAAAAAGGATGGATTTCATCTCGGTGGGGGTGAGGGGACGGCCCAGATAAGACTGGGCGATAAAAAGAAGCTGGGCAGTATCCTCGCGCTCTTTGAAATCCCGAAGTTGCTGTGTGGTATAGGAGGGCTTTTCGTAAGAGGGCCGTATGCCGGAAGTGCTCTCTTTGGAAGCACCGGAAACATTCCCGCCGGAAAGGAAACCCGGAGAGAGACTCTCACAAGAAACGGCGGAATCCTCCGCTTTGGTGATATCGTGCAGACGGATGCCGTTCAGACTGCCGTTCCCGTCATAGTCCAGGGAGAGCAGTTGTTTCCCTTCCCAGTATTTCAGCGCACGCAAAATATCCTTCTCCGTATGATTGAACTTGTCCGCGATATCGGACACACTGACAGCCTCGTTGGCATTCAGCATGCGGAGTAGGTAAAGATAAACTTTCAGTTGGGCATCGTTGGCGTCCTTTATGTACTCATCAATAAAACAGTTGGGCACAACGGTGCAGTCTGTGTGATCATCTCTGTAAATAGTTAAGCGTGCCATGGTAAAACGATCCTTTCATTGGTCATAGCGGCAGTATAGCACAAGCACATGGAAAAGAAAATAGCCAAAATGACAGAAATGCTTCTGAACGCTGAGAGGGGGAGATTTGGTGGATAATGTGGAAAGTGTGGATAAAAAATAAGCATATATCTCTGAAAACCTTTATTTATCGACATTTGTAGCATAAGACCGTGACAAGCAGATTTCCACAATTTGAAGTAAAAAATCCACAGCCGACAAGAGGCCGCTGGAGCCTTCTGGCTGTGGATAATGTGGATAACTTAAATGCCGAGCAAGTTTTCTCCGATTTTATGCACATCCCCTGCCCCCATAGTTATCAACAGGTCACCAGTTGTGCAATTTTCCAAAAGAAAATTTTCTATCTCATCAAACGTAGAGAAGTGTTCGCAATTGTGTCCAAGTCTGAGGATTTCTTCCTGCAGAACCTGAGAACTGATCCCTAAAGTGTCAGTTTCCCTGGCGGCATAGATGTCTGCCAGCACAATACGGTCTGCGGCGCAGAGCGCATGGGCGAAGTCTTTAAGAAAAGCTTTGGTGCGGGTGTAGGTATGGGGCTGGAACACACACCACAAAGTCTTGTGGGGATAATTGCGTGCCGCCTTCAGGGTGGCGGTGATCTCTGTGGGATGATGGGCATAATCATCGATCACGGTGACACCCCCTATGGTGCCTTTGTATTCAAACCGCCGGTCTGTGCCGTCAAAGGACAGAAGCGCTTTCTTCGTGATGTGGGAGTTGATATTAAGGTAATCTGCCAGAGCAATGGCTGCCATAGCATTGCTGATATTGTGGTCGCCGGGTACCTTCAGGGCAAAATCCCTGACTGAACCGTCCGGCCCGTGGAGTGTAAAGGCAGAATGAGCTTCTGCGTGAGTGACCGATTCCGGATAATAGTCATTGTCCGGTGAGGTGCCGCAGGTGATCACCCGGCAGGATAAGCCGTCCGTGATTTCTCTGTAATTCTCAATGTCACCGCTGATGATCAGACAGCCGTCAGAGGGCAAAAGCTCTGCGAATTTTCGGAAAGAACGGCGGATATCCGCAAGATCTTTGAAGAAATCCATATGATCTTCTTCTATGTTCAGGATGATGCCGATTCTGGGCAGAAAGCTTAAGAAACTATTGGTATATTCGCAGGCTTCCGTTACGAAATAACCGGACTGTCCTACCCGTATGTTGCCGCCGATGGACTTTAAAATACCGCCGATGGACAGTGTGGGATCGGTGCCTGCCTGAAGCAGGATATCACTTACCATAGAAGTGGTAGTAGTCTTGCCGTGTGTGCCGCTGATGGCAATGGGAGTGTGATAGTTGGTCATCATTTGTCCCAGAAGCTGCGCTCTGGACAGATAGGGGATATTGAGGGCCTTGATTGCAAGATATTCAGGATTGTCTTCGCGGATGGCGCTTGTGAAGACTGCACAGTCGATATCCGGTGTGATATTCTCGGCGCGCTGACCGTAAAAGACACGGATGCCCCGGGCTTCCAGCATCTTTGTAATGGCACTCTCCCTGGCGTCGGAGCCGGACACCTGAAAGCCGGCTTCCTTCAGAATCTCTGCCAGACCACTCATGCTGATGCCGCCTATGCCGACGAAGTAAACAGATATGGGATGTTCAAAGTCTATCTTATACATAATACACTTCCTTATTATCACTGATGTCCGGTAAAATGGAAACGAATACCTTAATTCCATTATATACATTCCCGGCACAAAAAACAAATGGTAATTGTGTATTTCGGAAAATATTTACAACTGCCTGCGCCAGGTGCCGCTTTCACAGTGCGCAAATGCATTGAAATGTTAAAAATGACCACAAGAACAGATTGATTGAAAAACATAATTTATCACAAATCGACAAAAAATGCAGACAAAATAAGGAAAATATGTATATTATGAATATAGAAAAAGGAAAAAGCCTGTTTTTTTTATGTGATAAATATTCACTTTCCCGGTAAGGTGTGCTATAATGGTCGTACCAGGATATAAAAAAGATCGGATCGAGGTGACGACATGATCAGGAAAGAAATGATTGCCATGTTGTTGGCAGGCGGCCAGGGAAGCAGACTTGGGGTATTGACGTCCAAGGTGGCGAAACCTGCCGTTTCTTTTGGCGGGAAATATCGTATTATCGATTTCCCCTTATCAAACTGTATCAATTCCGGAGTGGATACAGTAGGAGTACTTACACAATATCAGCCCCTGAGGCTGAATACACATATCGGAATTGGTATTCCGTGGGATCTGGACCGCAATATCGGCGGGGTGACGGTGCTTCCTCCTTATGAAAAGAGCGAGAACAGCGAGTGGTATACCGGTACGGCCAATGCCATTTATCAGAATCTTGAATATATGGAGAGTTATCACCCGGAGTATGTACTGATCCTTTCCGGAGACCATATTTACAAGATGGATTACGAGTTGATGCTGGATTTTCACAAGGAGAAGAATGCGGAGGTTACTATTGCAGTTATGCCGGTTCCTATGGAGGAGGCCAGCAGATTCGGCATCATGATCACGGATGAGAATCGCAGAATTACGGAATTTGAGGAGAAGCCCGCTCATCCCAGAAGTAATCTGGCCAGCATGGGCATTTATATCTTCAACTGGAAGACGCTGAAGGAAGCTCTGATCACCATGGCAGATGAGCCGGGACTGGACTTCGGTAAGCATGTGATTCCTTACTGCCACGACAAGGGGGCGCCGCTGTATGCCTATGAGTTCAACGGCTACTGGAAAGATGTTGGTACACTCAGCTCTTACTGGGAGGCCAACATGGAGCTCATCGATATTGTGCCGGAATTTAACCTGTATGAACAGTTCTGGAAGATCTATACAAAGAGTGAGATTCTTCCGCCCCAGTATATTTCCGACACCAGTAAAGTGGAGCGCAGCATTATCGGCGAAGGCTCCGATATTTACGGAGAGGTGTATAATTCCGTGATCGGTTGCGGTGTGACCGTTGGCAAAGGTACGGTGGTGCGGGACTCTATCATTATGAATGAGACCACCATTGGCGAAGGATGTGAACTGAATAAAGCCATTGTGGCTGAGAAGGTGGTCATTGGCAACTACGTCAGACTGGGTATCGGAGAAGAGATCCCCAACGAGACTGCTCCTCATATTTACAATCACGGAATTGTCACAGTGGGCGAGAAGAGCAGCATTCCGGACAATGTGAGTGTTGGAAAAAACACCGTGATTTCCGGTGACACCGAGGAAGCGGATTATGTTGATTCTTATCTCGCAGGCGGCAGAACATTGATTAAGGCAGGTGATCAGCAGTGAGAGCAATCGGTATTATTTTAGCGGGTGGCAATAACCGCAGGATGCGGGAACTGTCCCGGAAGAGAGCAATCTGCGCTATGCCCATTGCCGGCAGTTATCGCAGTATTGATTTTACATTGAGCAATATGTCCAACTCCCATATACAGAAGGTGGCAGTGTTTACTCAGTACAATGCCAGAAGCATCAATGAACATCTCAGCTCGTCCAAGTGGTGGGATTTCGGACGAAAGCAGGGCGGTCTCTATGTATTTACGCCTACCATGACCCCGGACAACAGCAGCTGGTACAGGGGAACGGCGGACACCATCGCACAGAATCTTTCTTTCTTAAGAAACAGTCATGAGCCCTATGTGGTGATTGCGTCCGGTGACTGTGTTTACAAAATGGATTTTAACAAGGTGCTGGAATATCATATTGAGAAGAAGGCTGATATTACGGTGGTATGCCGCGATATGGATCCGGGCTTAGGGGTAGAACGCTTTGGCACGGTGCAGCTGGATGAGGACGGCAGGATTCGTGAGTTCGAGGAGAAACCTCTGTATGCAAGGTCCAGTACGATTTCCTGCGGCATCTATGTGATCCGCCGCCGTCAGCTGATCGAGATGATCGAGAAATGTGCTGAGGAAGACCGGTATGATTTTGTGAGAGATATTCTGATCCGCTATAAGGATCTGAAACGCATTTATGCTTACAAGATGGACAGTTTTTGGAGGAATATTGCATCTGTGGAAGATTACTACAGTACCAATATGGAGTTTTTAAAGCCTGAGGTACGCAATTATTTCTTCAAACAGTATCCGGATATTTATTCCAAGGTAGACGATCTGCCGCCCGCTAAGTACAATACCGGAGCGCAGATAAAGAACAGCTTAATCTCCAGCGGCTGTATCATCAACGGCACGGTGGAGAGCTCCGTAGTCTTTAAGAAGAGCTACATCGGCAACAATTGTGTGATCAAAAACTCTATCATTCTGAATGATGTTTATATCGGTGACAATACCTATATTGAGAATTGCATTGTGGAAAGCCGCGATACCATTCATGCCAATGCTCATTATGTGGGAGAAGACGGCATCAGAATCGTGGTAGAGAAAAATGAGAGGTATCTTATTTAGCACAAAAAGAATGCACCAAGGGGGTAACACAAATGCAGATCACAGATGTTCGTGTCCGCAAAATCACAAAAGAAGGCAAAATGAAAGCAGTCGTATCTATCACGTTGGAGAATGAATTTGTAGTTCATGACATTAAGGTGATAGAGGGTGAGAAGGGATTATTTATAGCCATGCCCAGTAAGAAGACGGGGGACGGTGAGTATAGGGATGTTGCACATCCGATCAATGCTTCCACCAGAGAAATGGTCCAGAAGATTATTCTGGAAAGCTACGAGAAGGCGCTTTCGGAGTCCGGTGAGTGATAAAGGACGCGAACCATTGTACCATTACATAAATAAGACGGCCGGCCGGGAAGAACGCAGTGGCGTATTCCCACCGGCTTTTCTTTTGCAAGAGCCTTGGCAGGCGATTTGTGACAGTTGGTGCGACAGGGCGCAGGTGTTCAAATTTCGACACGCTCTCGCTCCGTGCCGCATCAACTGTCACAAACCGGCTGCCAGGTTGCAAGCAATGATTGTATTTTTGGGGAAAATAGAGTAAAATACTAGAAGCAGAGAAGAATCCCGAAGGATTTTGCGAGGAAAGGACAGATAAAATGAAACACGAGCATTATCGGATATGGAGTCCGGAAGAATATTCCTATGAACATGCTTTTGGTTTTATTCCTAAGATTGCAACTTATTTGCATGAGGACGGAGAGAAGCGTCCCTGCGTGATCGTAGTTCCGGGAGGCGCGTATCGTTTTGTGTCTCCCACAGAATCGGAATTGGTTGCTCTGAAGTTCTATGAGATGGGATATCAGGCATTTGTATTGACTTATACCGTGAATTATCTGAAGCAGAAGCCCTTAAAGCTACAGCCCTTGAAGGATATTTCCAGAGCGGTGCGCCTGATCAGGAAGCGCGCGAATGAGTTCGGCGTTTTGGAGAATAAGGTGGCAGTCTGTGGTTTTTCAGCCGGCGGACATTTATGCGCCAGTCTCTGTGTGCACCATCAGGATATTGAGGATGAAGCTTATCAGGGATATTCCAATCGGCCTGATGTGGGGATCTTGAGTTATCCCGTTATTCTTACCGGGGAAAACGCACACCGCGATTCCGTGATAGCTCTGTTGGGTGAAGATGCGACGGAGGAGGAGCTTCGTTATATGTCACTGGATACCCAGGTGACGGAAGCAGTACCGCCCTGCTTTGTGTGGGCTACTGAGACGGACGACGCGGTTCCGGTGGAGAACAGTCAGGCATTTGTAAATGCACTGAGAGAGAAAAGCATCCGCTGCGCCTTTCATATGTTTTCTTCGGGAGCCCACGGAATGTGTCTTGCAACAGAGGAATGGGCAGACGGTAAGCATATGCCTTCTTATCCCAAGGAGCAGATTGTGAATCTTTGTGAAAAAGCCAAAAAGGGAGAGGTGGATGCATCCCCGGAAGTATTTGATTTCTATCTAAGAGAGCACGTGCCGGGGACCAAGGTAGGTATCCCCAACCCGGAGGTGGCTGTATGGCCGGTGATGGCAGATATTTTTATGAAATAAGAAATTTCTTCGAAGTTCCTATTTCATAAAAATGCTCCACGAGGATGCGCACTGGCGCGTGCAAGGTAAATGTCGCTTTCGCGACCGCGCTCGGCGCGAGAGTCCGCAAGCGGACTCTTTGTTAATAAAGTCAGTTTAGGAGAATACTATGTATATTATTGCAGGACTGGGGAACCCCGGGAGAGAATATGTTAATACAAGACATAATATCGGTTTCGATGTCATAGACAGACTGGCAGAGGAGGAGCGTATCCCTGTCCTTGAAAAGAAACACAAAGCCATGATCGGGAAAGGCTACGTGGCGGGACAGAAGGTGATCCTGGTGAAACCGCAGACCTATATGAACTTGAGCGGCGAAAGCATCCGGGAACTGATCGATTATTACAAGGTAGATGAGACCTGTGAATTGATCGTGATCTCAGATGATGTCAGTCTGGATGTGGGTCAGGTCCGGATCCGCAAGAAAGGCAGTGCCGGAGGACATAACGGACTGAAAAATATTATCGCCCATCTGGGACATGATACGTTTCTTCGCGTCAAAATGGGTGTGGGTGAGAAACCCAAGGAGTATGATCTGGCAGATTATGTGTTGGGACATTTTACTCAGGATGAGCGCAAGATTCTGAATGATGCTGCCATAAAAGCAGCAGAGGCTATCCGCATGATGGTGACGGGTGAAGTGGACAGTGCCATGAACCGGTTTAACCGGAAAAACAGTTAACAGTCTGGAGGAGAGAGATGCAGGCATTACTTGCTCCCCTTAGGGAGTTGGCAGAGTTTGGTCAAATGAAAGATGAGATCCTGAAAGGCAGAGGCCCTCTGTCGGTGACAGGCTGTGTGGATTCTCAGAAACTGCATATGGTCTATGGTCTGTCCGAGGGTGTTAAATGCAAGGTTCTTGTGACCTATAGCGACATAAAGGCCAGAGAACTTTATGAGGAATATAAGTTTTATGACAGGCATGCAATGCTTTACCCAGCCAAGGATCTGATCTTTTTTCAGGCAGACATTCACGGTAATCAGCTGACCAGAGAGAGAGTGCGTCTGCTCAGAAGACTGTGTGAGGGGAAACCGGTTACCATCGTCACAACCTATGCAGCTCTCATGACTCCGCAGGTCATGTGGGATCTTGAGAAGGATCTGATCGAAGTTTTCAAGGGTGGCACTCTGGAGGAGAGCAGACTGGCAGAGAAGCTGGTTTCTCTGGGCTACGAGAAAACCTATCAGGTGGAAAGTCCCGGACAGTTTTCTATCCGGGGCGGCATCGTGGATGTATTTGATCTGACGGAAGAAAATCCCTATCGTATCGAGCTTTGGGGAGATGAAGTGGAATCCATCCGAAGCTTTGATATTTTAAGTCAGAGGTCCATAGAGAATCTGGAAAGCATCACTGTTTTTCCGGCCACAGAATTCGTGCTGGATGAGGAGCAGATTCAAAAGGGGATCAAGCGGCTTCAGAAGGAAGCAGAAGCGCAGGAGAAGCTTTTCAGGGAGAAACACCTGACAGAGGAGGCCCACAGAATCTCCGTGCAGGTAAAAGAACTGAGGGAGCAGCTGACAGAACTCCATACAGCTGCCAATCTTGAGGGATATATCAGATATTTTTATGAAGACACCGTGACATTGCCGGAGATTCTTTTGCAACTCAATGAGAAAAGACCGGTGTTCTTTTTGGAGGAACCGGCCAGAATCAAAGAGCACGCAGATGCTGTGGAACTGGAGTTTCGGGAGAGTATGGAGCAGCGGGCGGCAAAAGGATATGTGTTGCCGGGACAGATGGATCTGCTTTACAGTTGTGAGCAGGTGGCCGCAAGGCTTCTGAGAGCTTCCGTGGTATCTGTATCCACCATGGACGGCAAGAATCCCATCTTTACACCGGTGCAGAAATTTGATGCGGGTTCAAGGAGCGTGGCTTCTTACAATAACAGTTTTGAAGCGCTGGTCAAGGATCTGAAGCAGTATAAGCGGAAAGGCTACCGGGTGCTTCTGTTATCCGGTTCCCGCACAAGGGCGCGGAGGCTGGCAGAAGATCTTCGGGACAACGAGCTGTCAGCGGTGTACACGGAGGATCCCTTCCGAGAAATCATTGAAGGAGAAGTACTGACTTATTATGGCCATGTGAACAAGGGTTTTGAGTATCCGATGCTTAAGTTTGTGGTCATTTGTGAGTCGGATATTTTTGGCGCGGAAAAAAAGAAAAAGAAGAAAAAGAAGCTGTATCAGGGCCAGAAGATTCACGATTATAATGAACTGAACGTGGGGGATTATGTGGTTCATGTAAGCCACGGTCTCGGCATCTATCAGGGCATTGAGAAAGTGGAAATGGGCGGTGTAGTCAAAGACTATATCAAGATCCAGTACAGAGACGGCGGCAATCTGTACGTTCTGGCTACCGGCCTTGATGTGATTCAGAAGTATGCTTCCGCGGATGCAAAAACGCCGAAACTGAACAAATTGGGCACCAAGGAATGGGAGAAGACCAAGACCAAGGTGCGCTCTGCCGTAAACGAAGTGGCTAAAGATCTGGTGGAGCTGTACGCCAAAAGACAGCAGACGGAAGGGTATCAGTACGGCAAAGACACTGTATGGCAGAGAGAGTTTGAAGAAATGTTTCCTTTTGAGGAGACGGAGGATCAGCTCAGTGCCATCGCAGATACCAAGGCAGATATGGAAAGCACCAAGATCATGGACCGCCTAATCTGTGGGGATGTAGGATATGGTAAGACGGAGATTGCTATTCGCGCGGCTTTCAAGGCGATTCAGGAAGGCAAGCAGGTGGTATACCTGGTGCCCACTACCATTCTGGCGCAGCAGCACTATAATACCTTTGTTCAGCGAATGAAAGATTTTCCGGTGCGTGTGGATCTGATGAGCAGATTCCGGTCCTCCGCCCAGCAGAAGAAAACCATCACAGACTTGCAGAAGGGCTTTGTGGATATTGTGATCGGCACTCACAGAGTTTTGTCCGAAGATGTAAAATTCAAGGATCTGGGACTTCTTATCATTGATGAGGAACAGCGTTTTGGCGTGGCTCACAAAGAAAAGATCAAGAAGCTGAAGGAAAATGTGGATGTGCTGACGCTGACAGCCACACCGATCCCCAGAACGCTTCACATGAGTCTCATCGGTATCCGCGACATGAGTGTATTGGAGGAGGCACCCGGTGACAGGCTGCCCATTCAGACCTATGTGATGGAGTACAATGAGGAGATGGTCCGGGAGGCCATTGTCCGGGAGCTTGCGCGTAACGGCCAGGTTTATTATGTGTATAATCGCGTCAACAATATCGCGGATGTGGCAGCAGGCATTGCCAAGCTGGTGCCTGAGGCAAACGTTGCCTTTGCCCACGGTCAGATGAAAGAGCACGAGCTGGAAAGCATCATGTACGATTTCATCAACGGTGAGATCGATGTGCTGGTATCCACCACGATCATTGAGACCGGGTTGGATATCTCCAATGTGAATACCATGATCATCCATGATTCTGACAATATGGGCCTCTCCCAGCTGTATCAGCTGAGAGGACGAGTGGGCCGTTCCAACAGGACCGCGTACGCCTTTTTAATGTATCGAAGAGACAAGATGCTCAAGGAAGTGGCGGAAAAACGACTGGCTGCCATCAAGGAGTTTACGGAGCTTGGCAGCGGATTTAAGATTGCCATGCGTGACCTGGAGATCAGAGGTGCCGGCAACCTTCTTGGTGTGCGTCAGCACGGTCATATGGAAGCTGTTGGCTACGATATGTACTGCAAGATGCTGAATGAGGCTGTCAAGCAGCTGAAGGGTGTCACTGCTGCCATGGATTTTGCGACCGTAGTGGATCTGGACGTGGATGCCTACATTCCTCCCACATATATTGTGAACGAGGTGCAGAAGCTTGATATCTATAAGCGCATAGCCGGCATTGAGAATGAGAAGGAACGGGACGATATGAAGGATGAATTGCTGGACCGTTTCGGAGAAATCCCCGAGTCTGTAGACAATCTGCTTCGTATCGCTCTGATCCGTGTGGCGGCACACAGCTTGTATCTTACCGAGGTAAAAGGAAAAAACGAGAGAATTACTCTTACCTTTCGGCCGGATGCGGGGATTGATCCCATGGGAATCCCGGTGCTTCTTAAGAAATATGGGGACAAACTGAAATTTACTGCCTATGGCAATCCCTTTTTTACGTATCGTTATAAAAAGACGGGCCTCGTAGAGAAGGATGCCCGGCTTCTGTTAGATCTGACGGAAGAACTGCTTCATGAGATGAAGAGCACACTGCATGTGCTGCAGGATGAGAGTGCTGTCAGAGGAGCAACTGTCTGCGCGGAAGAAACGGTGTCCGCACAAGATGGATCCGGCAAAAGATAAAAGGAGGTATCAGGGGATGGAACGAACAGAGGTGGAACAGATTTTGGCAGCTGTTCTTGATATGGGAGAGACAATGCTTACCTCCGGAGCAGAGGTAAACCGTGTGGAAGGAACGATCTACCGCATAATGCATGCTTACGGTTGTATTCATGTGGATGTTTTTACGATCACCTCCAGTATCGTGGTGACTGTGCAGGCACCGGGGAATATGACTTTGACCCAAACCAGAAGGATTGTCAGTTATGAAACAGATATGTATAAGCTGGAGCAATGCAATGCGCTGTCCAGAAGGGTCTGTGCGAAGACCATTCCGCCGGAAGAACTGAGGGAGGAAGTTGCGAGGATCCGCAGGATTCCCGTGTATCCCCCTGTTGTCAGATTTCTTACATATGGCGGGATATCAGCAGTGTTTTCGGTGTTTTTCGGCGGCAGCTTCCGTGACAGTGTGGCAGCCTGTCTGTGCGGCTTTCTGCTGTATGTCTCTTTGGAATTGTGTGCGCGTGTAAAGCTGCAAAGGATCATCTCCACGATTATCTGCTCGGCTATTGTAGGTCTGGGTGCAGTTTTTCTGACCGGTGTCGGCTTGGGCCATTCCGTGGATAAGATCATTATCGGTAATATTATGCTTTTGATCCCCGGGTTGGCGCTGACCACTTCGGTGAGGGATATGATCAGCGGAGATACGATCAGCGGTCTTTTGGGACTTTGTGAAGCGCTGATGAGAGCGCTTGCCATAGCGGTTGGATTTGCTTTGGTACTTTGGAGATTTCCGGCATAAGGAGGCGGCGATATGAGCGATGTGATTCAGACCTGTATGGGAATACTGGGTGCGGCGGGTTTTGCCGTATTGTTCCATGTGAGAGTAAATAAATTGTGGGCGTGCGCTCTGGGAGGAGGACTTTCCTGGGTGGCATATTTAATGGTCTTAAACCGGTACGGAGACAAGGCATTGGCCCTATTGGCATCTACAGTTACGGTGGTGTTGCTGGCGGAGATTCTGGCCAGAGTCCTGAAGACTCCCGCCACTATATTGCTGGTGCCTATGCTCATACCTCTGATACCGGGAGGCGATCTGTATTATACTACCAGCTACCTTGTGAGAGGGATGGCGGAAGAATGTGCTCAAAGCCTGAACCTGTTGATGCGGGAAGCGGGAGCCATTGCCTTTGGCATCATTCTGGTAACCTGCTTTGTTCAGTTGTCGCAGCACCTGTATCAACGATTGAAGATGATGTTCGCCGGTGAGGCCGGTTGATTACAGAGCCCTAAAGTAGCCGGGGGACTCACTTTTTAGGCACGCACGGATTTTGAGACCTTAATATAGTACTGCAAAAATGTTACCTTCTTATCAGAACAGAGGAAACGTGGTTTTGATAAGGAGGTATTTTATGAAGGGATATACAACATCTGCCGGTTATATGGGACTGGTTGAGGGGAGATATATTTTGTTTGCCTCGGAAGAGGATTACAGGGAGTATCTGGAGGCCTAAAGAGATGAACGCGGAAGTGAATGACTGTTGAGGCAGAGTATTTACGGTTTTTTGCAAAATTAAGTTGCCTTGTTTATTTAGATGTGGGATAATTAAGCATATCGGTTGGTGCAGAGGGAAGAAGAAAACTGCGCTCCGGTATGCTATTTTTATTTCAGAGGTTACGCATGGGCAGTCAACAGAATTGGAATGATGTGGGAAGACAGATCCGCGATGCGGTGCAGGGAGCGCTGGTGTCCGGTGATTTTAAAGAAATGAATCAGATCGTCTCTGCGTCGGTGACCAGAGCATTGTCGGAGGCGAAGCGGCAAGTGAGCGAGGCAATGGCGGGTATCAGTAAAGAACCTGCACGCGAGGAGTCGCATTCTCAGGAAAAGACCCGTACACAGACGACGGTTAAGAATAAAATGCCTAAGATCAAAATCAAGAAAGTGGGAAGCGTTACCGGTATCCTGATGATGGTGTTTGGCGGGATTGGAGCCGGGATTTGTGCGCCGGCCGTGCTGGGTGCGTTGGTTTATCTGCTGACAGATCAGTTGGTAGTTCCTGCTTTGGGGGCAGTTTTATTTCTGACAGGGTTTATAGTGATGATACAGCGAGGTGCCATGAGAAGGAAACGGATCAAGAGGGCGGAGAGGTATGCAGAGCTTTGCCGCGAAAAGGGTTATATTGATATTGATGAACTCGCACTGCACACGGGTCAAAGTGAAAAGTATGTCCTGAAGGATGTTAAAAAAATGATCAGGCTGGGCATTTTCCCGGAGGGACATCTGGATGAGCAGGAGCGCTGCCTGATGCTGTCAGATGAGACTTTCAGGGAATACCTGAGACTTCAGAAGGAGAGAAAAGCCCTGGAACTGGAGGAGAAAGTGGCCAAGATGCAGGAAAAACAGCGAGCTTCGGGGCAGACTGTTTTCGGAAAGCAGGAAGAAGCAAAGAACGCTTTTTCGGAGTCGGCTCAGGAGGCAGAGGCTGAAGATCCTGAACTTGCCGCCATGATCCGGGAGGGAAATGACTGTATCCGGAGACTGCGGGATATGAATGACGTGATTGAGGGAGAAGTCATATCGGCGAAGCTGTTTCAACTGGAGAATCTGCTGAAGGAGATTTTCGAGAGAGTGAAGGAGCATCCGGAGCAGATGCCTCAGATGCAGAAGTTTATGAATTATTACTTACCCACTACCCTGAAGCTGGTGGAAGCATATGCGGAGTTTGATGAGGTGAGTGTCCCGGGAGAGGATATTACCCTTGCAAAGCAGGAGATTGAGAAGACGCTGGATACCATCAATCAGGCCTTTGCCGAACTTCTTAATAAGCTGTTCCGCGCGTCGGTGTTTGATGTGACCACGGATGCACAGGTGCTTCAGACAATGCTTGCCAAGGAAGGATTGACAGGCAATGGAGAATTCGAGAAGATACAACGATAAGGCGGGTTTTGATACTTAACGATATAATATATTTTCAGGAGGTAATGATATGAGCAAGAATTTAGACGAACTGTTACAGGAGGCGCCGACACTTACTTTTGAGCCGTTTCCTCAGGAAGCATCCGGGGCTTTGGCAGAGGCCCCTGCTACTGAAGTGGCAGAGACCGCGGAAGAGAAATTCGAGGTGGTTCTGACACCGGAAGAGCAGAAGATGGTAGACGATTTTGCTGCACAGATCGATTTGACCAACACCCAGATGGTCCTGCAGTACGGTGCCGGCAGTCAGAAGAAAATTGCAGATTTCTCTGAGACGGCCTTAACCAGTGTGCGTACCAAGGATTTGGGAGAAGTTGGCGACATGCTGACAGATGTGGTGGCACAGTTGAAAGATTTTGATGAGGATGAAGAGAAAAAGGGATTTTTGGGACTCTTCAGGCGAGGAACCAACAAGCTTGCAAGCCTGAAGGCCAAGTATGACAAAGCGGAAGTGAACGTCAATAAGATCTCACAGGCACTGGAACAGCACCAGATCGTTCTGTTAAAGGACGTGGCAATGCTGGATAAGATGTATGAACTGAACCTGAATTATTACAAGGAACTGTCTATGTATATTCTGGCAGGTAAGCAGAAGCTGGAGCAGGCGAAAAATGTGGAGCTGCCTGCATTGCTTGAGAAGGCTAAAAACAGCGGGCTTCCGGAGGATACTCAGGCGGCAAAGGACTTTGCCCAGATGTGCAACCGCTTTGAGAAGAAGGTGCATGATCTGGAGCTGACCCGCATGGTATCCTTGCAGATGGCACCCCAGATCAGAATGATCCAGAGCAATGACACTGCCATGTCCGATAAGATTCAGTCCACTCTGGTAAATACCATCCCGCTCTGGAAGAATCAGATGGTGATTGCTATCGGTCTGAGTCACTCTACCGAAGCCGCCGAAGCACAGCGTGAGGTCAGCGACATGACCAATGAGCTTCTGAAGAAGAATGCTGATGCTTTGAAGACGGCAACCTTAGAGACTGCCAGAGAAGCAGAACGCGGTATTGTGGACATTGAGACGCTGCAAGCTACCAACCAGACACTGATCAGCACCTTTGATGAGGTGATGCGTATTCAGGATGAGGGCAGAGAAAAGCGTAAGAATGCGGAGATTGAACTTCGCAGGATTGAAAATGAGATGCGCGATAAGCTGTTGGAAATGAGTAGATAAGTCAGAAAAACAAGGGAGCTGATGCATGGCATCAGCTCCCTTGTGGCAGATAAAAGCTTTTATACTTTGTAAAATGTCTTATTGAAATAGGATTTCGTACATATCCATAATCCTGAGAGCTTCAACAGGGAAGGTAATAGAGTTGTCGCCCTGCGTAAACGGTATACTGGTTCCCTGCGGAAGCAATTTTACGTTCAAAGCAGTTTTGTCTGTATGAACAGTAACGTTAAAAGCAGGGAATGTAAAGAAATCAATTCCTTCTGTAATATTGACGGCGCTGATACGCATTTTATTGCCATCGGTAAAGGAAACGAGTTCCACGTTATTAGGAGCAGTTGTAGTGATGGTAAATGTACGTTGAACCAGCATTTTCAGGATATTCCCTAAGATGATACCATAGTCTCTGCCTTCGTGGAATTCGATTGCCCCCGCACTCCAAATGACTTTTCCTTTTCCGTAAGAGGTTTCCACAATGCCGGGATACTCCGTTGAAATTCCCGGCGGATTGGAGTGAATAGAGGAAAAGGTTGCAGGTGCATCGCAGAGGCATGGTGTGTAAGCCAGCTTAATATATGCACGAATCTTGGAGGGATCAATGCCCTGTACCAGGGGAACTGACATTTCCATGGGCAAAGGATATTTTTCATTATAATTCGGCAAAAGTTCTTCATAGCCCTTTGCGGGGAACAGGTAGGGCATTGTAGTATCAGTGTATTTTACTACTTCTCCTCCGATCAGCGTCTTAAACAGGCGGGGCTCGTCGCAGTTATTAAAATACAGGCAGCCTCCCTGCTCGACATATTGAATCAGCGAGTCCACAATGTCTTCTTCAAGACGATTGATATTGGGAACAATTAATATGCGATAGTTCTGCCAGGTATCTTTCTTCTCTTTTGTTGTTATGCCATACGGCACATGAGCGGAAATCAAGTGTGCAGAAGCCTGCATGGACGCAGTGTGATTATTGCACGTGCGTTTGGTGGAGGGGAAGCTTAAATCGTTCTTCATCTCTCCGCCAATGGTCTGAAGATTGGCGGCAGAGGCAATATTATAAAAAATCCCCACATCTTCCACGAGTGTTCCGGTCAGATAAGGCTCATAAGGTGCAGCCTTTTGGTTAACCTTACCGATCAGGGAATAAACCCTTTCGTCCAAGGTTCCTATGGGGTCTATTGCATCAATTACCAAAAATGCTCCGTGATGGGCATAAGTGAGCAAGGCCTGTCTTGTAAGTTCGTCCTCTGTTTTATTTACAGTGTGGACTTTTAAACCGGGTGAGCAGCGACCTGTCATGTATTCAAAGGGTTGATTCTTTGACATGTTTCTAAAAAGGCTGCAAATAAAGGCATGATTGCGGGCACCGCCGTAAATATCCCCTCCCACATAATCACTGGCATTGCTCACGCCGTTCCGACAACAAAGGGAAAATGCTTTTCCGGCAGAAAAGTTGTGTTCCACAGGCATGTTGGGGTCGTGCTTATGAACATGGTCTGTGACAGACTGGGCCAAATCACTGATCCAGTCTGCGCGGCTGTCACAGAAGTCCAGCCATTCTTCCAAAGAACATTCGCTCTGTACAGGGAGTTCTTTCCCGGTCTCTTTCAGATAACGGTTCCGGCAGGAAGGACAGTAGCATACATCCGGCCAGTACAGCATGCCAAAGAACAAGCCGTCCACGGTAAATACAGACTTGCGCCAACTTGGGTTCCACGCTCTTTTTGCCGGCCCGGAAAGCGTATTAAGCTGCATCCGGATGACTATTATGTGTTTGGCCTTGAGAGGGGCGGAGTGGATGAGCGTTGGTTTGCATCTACTACCTGGGCAGAAAACGGACCGGGTACTCCGGAAGATGAGGGCTTAAGCTATATCGTGTCGGCAGATGGCAGTGAAAAACTGTTGCTGCGGGATGCGGTAGAGGAATTAAAAGGAGAGTTGATCGGGGAGGCTCTTTGGGCCAAATATCACAAATGGCCGATGTTTTCCAAGTTCTTTGATAATCAGGGTCCTTTGCCTCATCATATCCATCACAGGGAGGAGCATGCAAAACGCGTGGGTGCTGACGGGAAACCGGAGATGTATTTTTTTCCTTCACAAATGAACAATCATGGTGGGGAATTTCCGTTTACCTTTTTTGGATTGAATCCTGAGACAACAAAGGATGAGGTGAAGGCTGCGTTGCAGCAATTTACAAAGGGAGACAATAAGCTGTTAGACCTGTCCCGGGCATATAAGATTACGTTGGATACCGGGTGGGATGTGCCTCCCGGAGTGCTCCACGCACCTGCAAGTCTATGTACTTATGAGCCCCAGTTTGCCAGTGATGTATATGCCATGTACCAATCCGTGCTTTATGGAGGACAGTGTTTGTCGGAGGATCTGCTTTGGAAAAATTGCCCGGAGGAGGAGAAGGGCAATTGGGATTATTTGATGGATGTGATCGATTGGGAGGCTAACGTAGATAAGGATTTCCATAAGAATCGCTTTATGGAGCCCAGAATTATCTGGAGTAATGAAGCGGGATGCGAGGAATGGATCTGCTACAAGTGTAAGGAAGTCAGTGCGAAGCGTCTGACAGTGAATCCCGGACAAACCGTGAAGGTGACAGATGCAGCGGCTTATGGACTGATCATGCTGCAGGGAAGCGGCACCATGGGAACGTGGAAACTGGAGACACCTACACTGATCCGATACGGTCAGTTGACCAACGATGAGTATTTTGTAAGTGAAAAGGCGGCGAAAGAAGGGGTATTAATCACAAATACTTCCGAAACAGAGCCCATTGTGATGTTGAAGCATTTTGCTGAAAATCCGGAACTGGTGATACGTTAGAAAGCGGATGGCTGTATAGGAGTATCTTCCATTCTTTTCAATTGTTTCAAGGTCCCGCTTACAATAATCAGAGCCAGCACAAAGGTCAGCACATCGCTGACCGGCTGAGCGGTCTGAATGCCCAATAATCCAAACAGCCTGGGGAGAATAAGAAGGGAAGGGATCAGAAACAGTCCCTGCCTTGCGGAAGAGATAATTGTGGAACGAATTCCGTAGCCAATGGACTGGGTGAACATATTGCTCATAACAATATATCCCCACAGAGGCATGGTGATAAGCTGTAGGCGCAGTGCCAGGGTGCCGATCCGTATAACCTCCGCATCATCCCGGCGAAACAGTGTGACAATGCCCTCTGAAAAAATCATGGAAACACCGCTTAAAACGATCAGGATGAGGGTGGTAACCTTTACACAGAACCAAAAGGCTTCCCGGACCCGGCGGTATTTTCTTGCACCATAGCAAAAGCTGCAAACAGGCTGAAAGCCCTGACCGAAGCCGATGACAGTGGAGTTGATAAAGAAGACAAAGCGGTTTACGATGGAGATGGCAGAGATGGCTGCATCACCGTAAACACCTGCCACGTGATTGAGCAGGATGGAAGATACACTGGCGATTCCCTGTCTGCCCAGAGAAGGAAAGCCGGTATAGAGAATTCTGCCGTAAATAGCGGCGCTGAACCTGAAATTCTTAGGATGGATGGCGATGGCGTCCGCTTTTTTGTTGGTCATATATAACAGAATAGCAAAGCTACACACCTGTGATAAGGCCGTGGCGATGGCAGCTCCGGAGGTTCCCATATCAAGCGCAAAGATAAAGATGGGATCCAGGATGATATTAAGAACACCGCCAAAGCCGATGCCGATCATACCGTAAAGGGACAGACCCTCAAAGCGCAGCAGATTGTTCATGACGAAGGAGCTCATGATAAAGGGTGCGGCGTAAAAAATGTAGGTAGCATAGTCCCTGGCATAGGGAAGGATCGTCTCTGTGGCTCCCAGCAATCGGATAAGGGAGTCTATATTGGAAAGTGCCAGTATGGCGATCAGGATACCTACCGCAAAGGAGGTGAAAAAGCCGGTGGCGACATATTGTTTTGCCTTCTCCTCGTCCCCCGCTCCCAGAGCCTGACTGACATTGGTGCCGCTACCCATGCCGAAGGTAAAAGCGATGGCCTGCATAAAGGCCATGGCAGAAAAAATAACCCCTACGGCGCCGGAGGCAGATGTCCCCAGCTGGCTGACAAAGTAAGTATCCGCCATGTTATAGATGCTGGTGATCAGCATGGATATGATGGTGGGAACGGCCAGTCTGGGGATTACTTTATTGATAGGCTCTTCGAGCATCATTTGTTTGCGGTTGGAAGCGGTTTTCATAAAAGCTCTCCTGAATAAATTATTTTTTGAATCGGATTCCCTCATTCCAGAGTGTGAAGCCCAGAATGAATATACCGCCGATGATCTGCCACAGCGTCATGGTCTCTCCTAAGACAGTGACGGAGATCAATACGGCTACCAAGGGATCAATGTAGCTTAAGATGGCGGTTTCCTGGCCGGACAGCTCCTTAAGCGAGGAAAAATACATATAGTAGGTCAGACCGGTATGCACCAGTCCTACGATCAGCAGATTGAACCAGCCGATGCTGTCTAAGCTTCCGAGGGTTATTCCCCCTGTCATAAGAACGTAGGGGAGCAAAACCACGATGGCAGCAAGAAACTGCAGAAAGGTTCGATGCAGTCCCTGCACGTTTCTGATAAATTTGTTGAGCAGGATAACGGAAGCGTAAAATACGGCTGCGCTTAATCCGTACAAAATGCCGATGTGATCGGTTCCGCTGCCTAAGCTGCCGATGCCGGTGATCATCACAAGACCCAATGTGGACATGATAAAGCAGATAATCTGCCGCCATGTCATTTTTTCATGAAAAAGGAACGGGCAGACCACTGTGACGATTACAGGGGCAAAGTAGTAGCTTAAGGTGGCTACAGAGACGGTGGTATATTTATATGCCTCAAATAAAAGGATCCAGTTGATTCCCATGGCAGCGCCTGAAATCAGCAGCAGAGGCACCTCTTTTTTGATCCCGGAGAAGGGGATTTTTTGCTTTGTTACCAACAAAATCCCGGAAAGCAGAAGAACCGCAAGAACAGCGCGGTACAATGCCAGCTCTCCGGAAGAAACAGAGATATTGCGCACAAACGGTCCCAGCGTACCGAAGATTGCCATGGACAGGATCAGTGACAGCCGGGGAATTTTCAGTTGCTTCATGGTAATTCCTCACAATCGTATGTATCGTATGTATAAGATAGGGCTGCAGGAAGAACATTAGGGCAGCACTATTAAAGTATATGGCAGTTGCAGTGTAAATTCAAGAGATTTGATTGATTTTGTAATGTGATATTATCACAGAAGGATAAAAGATTTTGTGGTATCATATGATTACAAAAGAAAAAGGAGGACGAGAATATGTCAGCAATCAATATCAATAAAAACAATTTTGAAAGTGAAGTGATGAATTCCGATAAGAAGGTTCTTTTGGATTTCTGGGCTCCCTGGTGTGGGCCTTGCCGCATGGTAGTGCCTGTTGTGGAGGAAATCGCAAAAGAGCGGCCTGATATTAAGGTGGGGAAGGTTAACGTGGATGAACAGCCGGAGCTTGCAGGCCGGTTCGGGATTATGAGCATTCCGACTCTGGTGGTGATGGAAGGCGGAAAAATTGTAAATCAGGCAATGGGAGCAAGACCCAAGAGCGCCATTCTTGATATGTTGTAAGGAAGAGGAAAAGTGTGATACAATAAAAGAAAGCAGTGTGGGCGGCAGTGCCGGACACAGCGGAAAGGAAGAACGAGAATATGAAGGTGGTAATAGTAGGCGGCGTGGCAGGCGGAGCAACGGCTGCAGCGCGGATACGCAGATTGGATGAAAAGGCAAGGATTATAGTATTTGAGCGCTCGGGTTTTATTTCTTATGCAAACTGCGGTTTGCCTTACTATATCGGTGATACCATAACCGACCCCGGGGAGCTGACGTTGCAGACCCCGGAGAGCTTCTTTACCCGTTTTCGCGTGGAGGCAAAGGTACGTCACGAGGTGACTGCCATTCATCCGGACAGAAAAGCGGTTTCCGTGAAAAATCTGGAGACCGGCCAGGAGTTTGAGGAAAGCTACGATAAACTGATCCTTTCTCCCGGAGCGAAGCCGGCAACTCCCCGTTTTGGGG
This sequence comes from Acetatifactor sp., assembly GCA_045579545.1. Classification (GTDB taxonomy): domain Bacteria; phylum Bacillota; class Clostridia; order Lachnospirales; family Lachnospiraceae; genus Acetatifactor. The sequence goes on from JAZNMF010000034.1 coordinate 31,403, forward strand.
GTGGGGACATAGATAAGCTGTTTACTTTGCGGACCGTGGAGGATACTCTTCGGATTAAGGAGTATATCCGACAGAATCGGCCGGGATCAGTGGTGTTGGCGGGCGGCGGTTTTATCAGTCTGGAGCTGGCGGAAAACCTTAAAAGGCTGGGCATGGATGTCACCATTGTGCAGAGCGGAAAGCAGCTGATGACTCCTTTTGATCCGGATATGGCGGCCTTCATTCACGGTAAGCTGCGCAGCCACAGCATAAAACTTGTTTTTGGCCATGCAGTGGAGGGATTATCAGAAAAGGCCGGGGGCGTGGAAGTGCTTTTGGATAACGGGACCGCTCTCTGCGCAGATATGGTAGTCTTGGCTATCGGAGTCATACCGGATACATCTCTGGCAAAGGCTGCAGGACTGGAGCTTGGGATCAAGGGAAGCATTGTAGTCAACGACAGGATGGAGACCTCCATCCCGGATATTTATGCTGCAGGCGATGCGGTGCAGGTGAAAAATTTTGTCACCGGTGAGGATGCGCTGATTGCCCTGGCAGGTCCGGCAAATAAACAGGGGCGGATCATCGCGGATAATATTTGCGGCGGTGACAGCCGATACTCAGGATCTCAGGGAAGCAGTGTGATCAGGATTTTTGATATGACGGCAGCGCTTACCGGAATCAGCGAAGGCACTGCCCGAAAAGCCGGTCTTTCGGTGGACGCGGTGATCCTGTCGCCCATGAGTCATGCGGGATATTATCCCGGCGGCAGAATAATGACTATGAAGGTGGTCTTTGAAAAGGAAACCTACCGGGTGCTTGGGGCGCAGATCGTTGGTTACGACGGTGTGGATAAACGTATTGACGTGATTGCCACCGCCATCCGTGCCGGTATGAAGGCGCCCTGGCTGAAGGATCTGGATCTTGCCTATGCACCGCCCTATTCCTCGGCTAAGGATCCTGTGAATATGGCGGGATTTATGATAGACAATATTGAAAAGGGTGTGCTGAAGCAGTGGCATCTGGAGGATGCAGACACACTGCCCCGTGACGGCAGTGTCACGCTGCTGGATACCCGTACAGCCGGTGAATACAGCCGCGGGCATATAGAAGGTTTTCGCAATATTCCGGTGGATGAGCTACGGGAACGGCTTGATGAGATAGAGAAGGGTAAGCCGGTATATGTGATCTGCCAAAGTGGTCTGCGCAGCTACATTGCCAGCCGCATTTTGGAGGGCAACGGGTATGATGCTTATAATTTTGCAGGCGGCTTCCGATTCTACGACACTGTGCGGAACGAACGTGCCCTGATCGAAAGCGCCACTGCCTGCGGTATGGATCGTTAGTTTGCTTATGGGTCGCTCAGTATTTCCAGCTTGCGGGCATCCGTGATCTCAATTGTCCCACGGGACAGTCGGACCATCCCCTCATTTTGGAAATACTTGAGCATCCGGGTGATCACTTCGCGGTGAGAACCCAGATGATTGGCGATGACCTCGTGGGTGATCTTCAGCCTGTGAGTGGCCTCGATGGATGCTTCTTCCAGGAGAAATGCAGCCAACCGCTTATCAAGGCTCTTCCACATGATCTGTTCGATGAGCCACATTACCTCGGAAAAGCGGGTGGCCATCAGTTCATTGGTGTAGTTTGCCACCGGCGCGGACTTTGCCATGATATTCTGATAAATTTCCGCAGGAATTATCCAGAGGTCAGTATCCTTCTCAGCCTCGATCGTTATATCAAACTGAATGGAGCGCATCATGCAGGAGGCGGAAAACAAACACATATCCCGATCAAACAGACGATAAATGGTAATCTCCCTACCCTCGTCAGAGAGAATGTAAGCCCGAAGCTGCCCGGACTTTACGAGTAAAAGGCCGGTGCAGTCCATGCTGTTGTTGTGGATCACGGTTCCTTTGGTGACAGCCCGGTGAATCAATGCTCCCAGTATCTGATTCTGTTCGGTGGTGCTTAATCGGTTCCATATGGGAAAGTGGCTTTGAAATTCCATAAACGCTATCCTCCCTATTGTGTGATTTTTCAGTCGAGCTTCAGGATCATTTCCAATATACGCCCGGCACAAAGCTCCAGATGTCCCCGGGTGATTCTGCCGCTTTTAAGAGACTCTTTGAGAACCTCAGGTTCACCCACGGGCATATGAACATCATTGCCGCAAAGGACGGAATCTGTTTTATCGCAGGGAGTGAACCAGTCGGAAGTTACCATACCTTCGAATCCCCATTCATCACGGAGAATCCCCTGAATCTGCTCGAATCCGGTGCAGCATCTTCTGGAATTGATAATATTATAGCTGCTCATGATCGTCCAGGGCTGTGCTTCCCTGACGCATATTTCGAAGCCCCTAAGGTAAATTTCCCTGAGAGCCCGCTCAGACACACGGCTGTCGCTGTATTTGCGGTTGCCTTCCTTGTTGTTGCAGGCAAAATGTTTTGCGGAGGCGGCGATATTTACACTTTGGATGCCTTTTACCTTTGCAGCGGCAAATTTGCCCGCAATCAGGGGATCCTCACTGAAATATTCGAAATTTCTTCCGCAAAGCGGATTGCGGTGAATGTTAAGTGCAGGCGTAAGCCAGATTGCCAGACCGTTTTCTTTGGCCTCTGCTGCGCCTGCTTTTCCTATTTCGTAAATAAGATCGGGATCCCAGGTGCACGCGATCAGAGTGGCACAGGGCCAGGCGGTGGTGGCAATGCCGGTTTTGGGGGAAATCCTTATGCCGGCAGGTCCGTCTACAGTCATAACAGGCGGAATTCCCAGTCTGGCGATACCTCCGAAGCCGTTGGTGTTGGAGACACCTCTGTCAGAAGCACCGCCCATAAGGAGGATCAGTTCCTCGTCGGTGAGCTGTGCCATAAAGGCATCAAGGGAGAGTCTGCCCTCTGCCACATCCACCAATAGAAACGGCTTTTCAGATGCCGCTGGTATGGCGGTATTTTCAGGGGCGGAAACCTCTTTATACTCCTTTATGGGGAAGGATGGCAGCGTTTCAAAGCTGCCGTCTGCGAGCATTCTTTTTTCTAATTTCACAGGAGCACATTTTTGAGTGAGTTGCTCCGTTACCACGTATTCTTCTGAAACTTTATAGCGCCAAGCTGCCTCTTGCAGGTTCCGGCAGCTGTTGCCTGCATAAAAAATATATTCCCCTTTTTCGAGCAGATAGGCAGACATTTTAAGTTTGCCCAGATCATCATAGCTTGCCATGTCTGCAACATCGAATGAAATGATGATGTCCTGACTCTCCCCGGGAGATAAAAGCTTTGTCTTTTGGAAGCCTGCAAGAGAGAGCCTGCTCTTTCCCAGAACGCCCTGTGGGGCGGAATAGTAAACCTGAACCACCTCTTTCCCCGCTGTCGTTCCGATATTTCTGACGGAAACAGACACCTCTATTTTATCTTCTTTAAGTCTCGCTTCGGGTTTGCTGATCTCAAAATCAGTATAAGAAAGACCGTAACCGAAGGGATAAACGACCTTATCAGAAGCTCCCGGTATCGTTTCAAAATAGCGATATCCCACATAGATATCCTCAAAGTAGCAAACATAATCTTCGCTTTCGTTGTAAGTATCAGAAGAAGGGTAGTCGGCAAGTGCTCCGGCGAAGGTGTCTGTCAGCTTGCCGGACGGGTTTACATCGCCGCAAAGGATATCCGCAATCGCCAGCCCCCCTTCCATGCCTGCCGGCCAGGCAAGAAGTACCGCATCAATTTTGGGGTTATTCTTAATCCAGGAAACATCAATGATTCCGCCGACATTAAGTACCACAACGCTGTGCTCGAAAACCCCGGTGACGGCGTCCACCATTTTTTGTTCCGTATCCGTCAGATAAAAGTCTCCTTTTTCGCTCAAGCGGTCCCGGCCTTCTCCTGAAAAACGATGTATCGTAATAATTGCTGCGTCAGTATTTTGAGCAGCATCCTTTATGAGCTTATCCGGAACATCAATCTCGGGAAACAGTGTATCTCCATCATATTCTGAAAGGCGCGGAAATGCATAATCATAATAATATTTTGTTGCGGGCTCATATACGGAAATCCCGGGGGCCTTACACAGAAAGCCTTCATAAATATTGCGGACATAATCGCAATACACTTTACCGCTTCCGCCACCGCCCTTGACATAGTCAATGCTGCCGATGCCAAACAGAGCAACGGTAGAGCCTGCCTTTAAGGGCAATAATCCGTTGTTTTCCAGGAGGACCATACCTTCACCGGCAACTTTTCTGGAAAGTGCAATATGCTCCTTACATCCTGTAAGACGCTTCCCGCCTTCCCCGATACCGGTGGTGAGATTAAACTTGTAGCGTGCCCATTTATCTGCCTGTACTTTTTCACTTGTGCGTCTAATATTCATAGGATGATAAACTCCTTTCCTGAGACCAGTATAAATAAGCAAAAGCGATGCGTCAATGCGAATCAAGCAATTCCACTGAAAAAGGCGGAATATATCCGTTGTAACATTGATTTTGAATTGTTATAATAATATATATGACGGCGTCTATGGGCATATGAAGAAGCTGCGGAAGGCAGAATGTGTGAGCGATGAGTGCAATTATAGAATTATAAAAAAGCAACGGAGATTATCTGACAATCCTTGCATCGCAACAAATAAGAGAGGAGAAAGTATATGGAAAGAAATGATGCAAAAAACGCCATTGTACAGGCAGAAACTGTTCTGGGCATTGAGCTGGGCTCTACCCGGATCAAGGGGGTTTTACTGGACCGTGAAAGCAGAGTTTTAGCATCGGGAGAATTTTCTTGGGAGAACCGTTTGGAAGATGGGATATGGACCTATCACCTGGATGAAGTGTGGACAGGACTGCAGGCATGCTATCAGTCACTGGCCGAAAATGTAAAAAAAGAATACGATATGGAACTGGAGACTATCGGCGCCATAGGAATCAGTGCCATGATGCACGGATATCTGGTATTCGATGAAAATGACCGGTTACTTGCCCCCTTCCGCACCTGGAGAAACACGATGACAGAGGTTGCAGCAAGGGAATTGACGGAGATTTTTGATCATCAGATCCCTCAAAGGTGGAGCATTGCCCATTTGTACCAGTCAGTTTTGGAGAACCGGGAGCATGTCCGGAATATCCGGTATATGACTACATTGTCCGGTTATGTCCATTGGATGCTTTCCGGGGAAAAGGTGTTGGGCATTGACGATGCCTCCGGTATGCTCCCCATTGAAACGGAAACAAAAAGCTATTACGGGGATATGCTGGAAAAATTTGATGCATTACTTGTCAGAAAGCGATATCCATGGAAGTTGAGGGAGATTTTGCCGAAGGTGCTGGTTGCCGGAGCGGGAGCAGGCATATTATCGGAACGCGGGGCAAGGTTATTGGATCCTGCAGGAAAGCTGAGGGCTGGTATACCTATGTGTCCTCCGGCAGGAGATGCCGGAACCGGTATGGTTGCCACCAACAGCATAAAACCAAGAACAGGGAATGTGTCGGCAGGCACCTCTGTATTTTCAATGATCGTGCTGGAGAAAAAGCTGTCCAGGGTATATCCGGAAATCGACATTGTTACCACTCCGGAGGGAAACTCTGTTGCCATGGTACATTGCAACAATTGCACTTCGGATCTGAACGGTTGGGTCAATTTATTCCGGGAGTTCTGCAACAGCTTTGGCATCGAGATGGACGACGACAGGCTCTTTGGAGGCCTGTTCCGGAAAGCCTTGGAAGGCGATGCGGACTGCGGCGGCCTTTTGTCTTACAACTATCTCTCCGGAGAGCACATCACCCACTTTAACGAAGGGCGTCCTTTATTTGTCCGGGAACAAAAGGCAAGATTCACTCTGGCCAACTTTATGAGGGCACATCTTTTCTCAGCTCTTAGTACACTGAAGCTGGGAAACGATCTGCTGATTAAAAAAGAGGGGGTAAAGTTGGATTCTATATGGGCACACGGAGGCCTTTTCAAAACCCCGGGAGTGGGACAAAAGATTCTTGCGTCTGCACTGGAAACACCGGTATCTGTTATGAACACAGCAGGAGAGGGTGGCGCGTGGGGCGTTGCGGTGCTGGCATCGTATATGCTGTGGAAAAAGAAAAGCCAGACGCTCAGCAGCTATTTGGAAGACAGGGTGTTTGCTAGTGAAGAAAGTACCACCATATTGCCGGACAGCCGCGATGTGGAAGGTTTCCGGGAATTTATCGACCGATACGAGGCCGGACTTTCCATTGAGAGAACTGCGGTTAATTCTATAAAATAACAATAGAGAGTAGCATAATGGCGGAAAACAGATTGGTTGATGCGGTGATTTAATTTCACGTCAAAAAGGAATTGGACTCCTTATATTCTGGACACTTTTTAATTCTGTTGAAAGAGCTTCCGTTATGTATTCTAATGCCGGAAATCTTATAATCCCCATTGTTTCATTTGTTTTGGGAAATGAATGGATAGTGTTTTCTACTGCGTTTTTATCGGTACAATTGTTATTTCTATGGAGTCATGGAATTCGTCTTTTTTCTTCGAATGAGAAATTCGACATAAAAAAGGTACTGTTTAATGTAAATATCATAGCCATTGCCATCGGCTTGGTAATAATGCTTTTTGGATGGAGATTACCCACTTTTGTTAAGGATATTACATTTTCTTTTGGTGATATGTTGGGTACAGTTGGAATGCTAATAGCAGGTATTCTTGCTGCCAATATTGATTTTAAGAAAATTTTAACAGATAAAAGAATGTACCGTGTAATATTCGTTAGAATGGTAGTATGTCCGGTTATAATATTATGCGTTTTAAAACTTTTATCTTTAATACCGGTAATTGACGGTGAAAAAATATTACTTATTTCGTTTTTAGCAAGCATTACTCCGGCCGCTGCAACTGTTATGCAATTTGCTCAAATAAATAATAATGATGCTGAGTATGCAACTGCCATTAACATCTTTACCACAATTGTATGTGTTTTAACAATGCAATTGTTTGTTATGTTATTTATTTACGTTTAAATTTTGTTTGCAATAGAAAGAGGGGGCACAAACTATGATTTATTATGGTCATAGTTTTGGCCCTCTTATTTTTATGGCTTCAAGCCAGTTGAGTGCGCCGGAGTTTCTCAACAGAGAAATGGAGGCGTGCGAAACAGAAAACCACCTGCTATGGGGGTGGTGCACCAAACTGTTATACAAAAAAATCACCTTTCCGTTATAATGAGGTTGTTCAAGCCGATCTATAACGAAAGGAAAGGTGATTTTAATGGCCAAAAAGGCAAACAGTTTAGCACACACCAAATGGTTGTGTAAG
>JAZNMF010000035.1:0-22553 GCA_045579545.1 Acetatifactor sp.
CCTTAGCTCAGTCGGTAGAGCACGCGGCTGTTAACCGCGGTGTCGTTGGTTCGAGTCCAACAGGGGGAGCTTTTAGGACCTTTAGCTCAGTTGGTTAGAGCAACCGGCTCATAACCGGTCGGTCCCGGGTTCGAGTCCCCGAAGGTCCACTCAGAACTCAAAGAGAATATTCACCAGATAAGATTTATTTGGCCCGGTGGCTCAGTTGGTTAGAGCGCCGCCCTGTCACGGCGGAGGTCGTGGGTTCGAGTCCCATCCGGGTCGCTTTTCTATTTCTTTGATCTGAATTTTAATATTACACAATACGGGGTCTTAGCTCAGCTGGGAGAGCATCTGCCTTACAAGCAGAGGGTCATAGGTTCGAGCCCTATAGGCCCCATTTCTTCTATAAAAGGTATTGTATGCCGATGTGGCTCAATTGGCAGAGCAGCTGATTTGTAATCAGCAGGTTATCGGTTCGAGTCCGATCATCGGCTCTGTGGTGTATATATACCATATGGGTGGATTCCCGAGTGGCCAAAGGGGACAGACTGTAAATCTGCTGGCAACGCCTTCGGTGGTTCGAATCCACCTCCACCCATTTGCAGAGAGAATAAACTGGTTTCTTGATGCATATAATAATTTCATAACGCGGGGTGGAGCAGTCTGGAAGCTCGTCGGGCTCATAACCCGAAGGTCATAGGTTCAAATCCTATCCCCGCTACTCAGACGCAAGTCTAAATGCCCAGATAGCTCAGTTGGTAGAGCAGAGGACTGAAAATCCTCGTGTCGCTGGTTCGATTCCGGCTCTGGGCATTTTTAATGTCTTTTATTCGCATAATTATGTGGAGCATTAGCTCAGTCGGTAGAGCACTTGACTTTTAATCAAGTTGTCCGGGGTTCGAACCCCCGATGCTTCATGCTAAACTATTGGCATTCTTTTGTGAGAATGCCAATTTTATTTTGCCTACTTTTATATGATGCTTTTATATGTTATAATGAGTAAGTCGTGTTAATTAAATAAGCATTTGCTTTTTAGAGTTTAGTGTAAAGGAGTTCTTATGTTCGAGAATCTTGTTGCTGCTGTTAATGACATACTTTACAGCTACGTACTGATCATTTTATTGGTGTTTGGAGGATTATATTTTTGCTTCAGGACCAGATTTGTGCAGTTTCGTTTGCTAAAGGATCAGTTCCGTGCCGTGACTGAGAAGCCTGATGAAGAAAAGGGAGTATCTTCGTTTCAGGCACTTATGGTTTCTACGGCCTCGCGTGTCGGTACCGGCAATATTGTTGGTGTTTCAACAGCAATTTGTCTTGGAGGATTTGGATCCATATTCTGGATGTGGCTGATTGCCATCATAGGTGCAGCTTCTGCCTTTGTTGAAAGTACCCTTGCACAGATTTACAAGAAAAAATGTCCTGACGGAAGCTACGGTGGTCCCGCTTATTATATTGAAGCTGCTTTGAAGAGCCGTCCTCTGGCCATTTTGTTTTCAATATTTTTGATACTTACTTATGGTCTTGGATTCAATATGCTAGCATCTTACAATCTGCAATCTACGTTTTCGCCATATCAATTCTATGATGCAAAGACAACTCCTTGGATTATTGGATTTGTGATAGCCTTTTTAGTCGGATTTTGTCTGTTTGGCGGTGGACGCAGAATTATCAGGGCCACTACTTTTATCGTACCTTTCATGGGATTGTCTTATATTCTTGTGGCGATTATTCTCACTGTTTTGAATGCATCTGCCTTGCCGGGAATCTTCAGAGAAATCTTTGAAGGAGCCTTTGATGTGCAGGCAATTTTCGGCGGTTTTTCCGGTTCCTGCGTAATGTACGGTATCAAGAGGGGCCTTTTCAGTAATGAGGCAGGAGTGGGATCCGCTCCCAATGCGTCAGCCTCTGCTGAAGTGGCCCATCCGGTAAAACAGGGGCTTGTGCAGGTCCTGTCTGTATTTATCGATACCCTGCTTGTCTGCTCGGCCACTGCATTCATGTGTATGGTGTCTGGAGTGGAGCCTACAAAAGAGCTTTCGGGTGCACCGTATGTTCAGGCAGCTGTTAAGGCTACCATGGGTGATTTTGGACCTATATTTATCACGGTCGCAATGTTGCTTTTTGCTTTTACCACTTTGCTGGGCAATCTTTTTTATGTAGACAAGGCACTTCGCTATATTCTTGGCAGGGAACCCGGAAAGATATTCAATGGTGTCTATTATATATTGGCCTCACTGGTTATTTTCCTGGGAGCAGGTCTGAATGCCGATCTTTTGTGGGATATCGCAGATGTTACTATGGGAGGCATGGCACTTATCAACATGCCGGTTATCATAATGTTGGGAAAATACGCTATCCGAGCGTTGGATGACTATACTGAAAAGAAGAAGGAGGGAGGCTCTTTGTACTTTAGAGTGAAGGATATCGGGCTGCCCCACAAAGTAGATTACTGGCAAGATTAATGAAAATAGGAATGGCACCGATCTCTGAGTTTGATCGGTGCCGTTTTTGCTAGATCAGCGCTGTGCTGAAATATCTCTCTGCTCTGTCGGCAAGGATTGTTACGATAACTTTATCTTTGCCGTATTTTTGTGCCATTTGTTTGGCTGCCCACACGTTTGCACCGGAGGAGGTGCCAACCAGCAAGCCTTGTACTTTGGCGAGTTCTCTGGCGGTGTTGATGGCATCTTCGTCTGTAACTTCGATGATATCGGTAATGATATTTGTGTCAAGAACCTCCGGTATAAAACCGTCGCCAATTCCCTGAATCTGATGAAGTCCCGGTTCGTCTCCCAAGAGGGCGGATACATTCTTTGGCTCTACTGCAACAATCTTACAGTCCGGATTTTTCTCCAGCAGATAGGATGCGATTCCCTGCAGAGTGCCGCCGCTACCGATACCGGACACGAAAACATCGATTTTCTTGCCCAACTGTTCAACAATTTCTACTGCGGTTGTCTGATAATGAGCGGAAGGATTGGCGGGATTTTCGAATTGCTGTGGCACAAAATAATCATCAGAGGAAGAGGCAATCTCGATTGCTTTATCCACAGATCCGCCAATGCTTAATTCCGGAGGGGTCAGTACAAGATCGGCACCCAGCGCCTTGATGATTTTTTTTCGTTCCTCGCTCATGTTTTCAGGCATAACAATGATTACCTTATATCCCTTGCGGATTCCGCACAATGCGAGACCGATACCGGTATTGCCGGAGGTGGGTTCAATAATGGTCATTCCGGGTTTTAGTTTTCCACTTTTCTCTGCATCTTCCAGCATGTTCAGGGCAATTCTGTCCTTGATGCTTCCACCAGGGTTTAAAAATTCCGCTTTGGCAAAAATATTGCATCCGGTTGTCTCTTTTAAACTCAGAAGAGGTGTATTTCCAATTAATTCTAAAATATTATTATAATACATGATGATTCCTCCGTCTCCATTTGCATCTTGTTAAAAAAATTCGGCCATTTACTTCAATCGCTTATGCAGTGGCATGTCACATGGACGGCATCCTGAGATATGGGCAATGTGATTTTTGAATCAATAAATGGCATATTAAGTTTCACGCTTATTGTGTAAACATTTACCATATTAGTTTATCACGGATAGTTCAACTTAACAACCAAAAACCGCAATTTCTAAAGAAATGATGAAAGAAAATGCGTCAAGGCAGTTTTGCTTTTGTATATTTTATGTTATACTGTTTCAGGATACTTATGAACTGCATACAGAGGGAGAAACCATGAGTAATATATTAGAAACGAAACAGGAAGAACAGAAGCTGCAGGTTGCTTCTGAACCGTCACAATCCGCTGCTGAACAGGTTGTTTCTGCAACGGAAGGCACACCTTCTGATGGGGGCAAAGAACCTCAACCGGAAGAGAAGGCGGCAGAAAAGCCGGAAGAGAAGGCGGCAGAGGAAAAGTCCGGAGAAAAGCCGGAGGAGAAAACTGCAGAAGAAAAGATTGAAGAGAGGCCGAAGAAAAAGAAGACTGTGCTGATCATCATATTGTGTGTGATCGCAGTTTTGCTGGTGGCTTTGGGAGTGACTTATTACAAGGTTTCTGAACATTATAAAACACATTTTCTCCCGGGCACTGTGATCAATCAGATCGATTGCAGTGATCTGGAAGCTGCGGAAGTTTCTGCGCTGCTGGAAGCACAGCCGGTTACTTGCCGCTTGGAAGTGATTGGGCGCGATCAGAAGCACATCGGAAGTCTGACTGCCGAGGATGTGGGACTGCGGATCGTCAACACACTGCCGGATGTGGAGGCTATTCTGGCAAGCCAGGATTATTACAGCTGGCCCGTGAGTGTCCTGACAAAGGACATTGTTTCCCATGAGGTGATTTGCGTCACCGAGTTTGACAAGGAAAAGGTACTGACATGTGTGCAGAATTGGGAGACTCTGGATACTGACCGGATGGAAGCGCCCGAGAACGCATACATCAGTGAGTACATATCAGAAATAAAAGGATATAAGATCATCCCGGAAACCAAAGGAGATCTGCTTGATGTGGAGTCTGTGGAAACGCTGATCGTGACAGCGGTGGAAGACAGAGCCACAAAGCTGGATCTGGAGGAAGAAGGATGCTATGTCCATGCGCAGATCACTGCCGATGACGATGCACTGCAGGATATTCTTAAGGAGTTAAATAAAATTACCGGCACGGTTATCACTTACGACTGGAACGGTTCCAAGGTGGTGCTGGACGGTGATACGATTCATCAGTGGATCCTGAAGGAAGAGGATTGGACCGGTATGGATGGCAAGTTGACAGGCGAGATCCTTCTGGATGAAGAGGCGGTGGCGGCGTTTGTTGCAGCGCAGGCTAAGAAATATGATACTTACGGTAAGAACCGTACATTTACAACCGCATTGGGTGAAACAATCCCTATGCCCAATGGAGGATACGGTTGGCTTACTGACCGTGACGCTGAGACAGAAGAATTGGTGGCATTGATTAAAGAAGGCGCAGTGGAAGAGCGGGAACCGGTTTATCGTGTAACGGCTATGAAAAAGGGGACCGACGATATCGGCAATTCTTATGTGGAAATCGACCTGACGCATCAGCATCTATACTTATTCTGGAAAGGTAATATAGTGCTGGAGACTGATTTTGTTTCCGGAGACATGGCTAAGGGCAATGTGACGCCCGGTGGCCTGTATCGGCTTACCTACAGAGCTACGGACGCAGTTCTCAGGGGCAGGGATTATGTAACTCCGGTAAAATATTGGATGCCTTTTAACGGGAATATCGGTATGCATGATGCCACCTGGAGAACTGAGTTTGGCGGAGATATCTATCTTACAGACGGTTCTCACGGATGTGTCAATCTGCCTTTGGATAAGGCCGGAGAGATTTTTGGATATATCCGCACGGGCTTCCCGATTATTTGTTACTACTACTAAAAAGAAGCAGAATATTGTTATGAAGAAAAATAATTTTGGGTATGATGGGGATATGACGGAGCAAAACGGAGAGCGGATCACGTTGGCTGAGTGCCTTTTGGATTACGGTCAGTCAGATTACTATCCCCTCCATATGCCGGGGCATAAGCGTCGGTCCTGCGGGCAGATGCCGGAGGAACTGTTTCGCATGGATATCACAGAGATCGAGGGTTTTGATAATCTCCATCAGCCGGAAGGAATCCTGAGAAGTTTGCAGCAACACGCGGCTATGTTATATGGTGCGGAGGAAAGTTATTATCTGGTAAACGGAAGCACCTGCGGTATTTTAAGTGCAATCAGCGCTTCGGTACCTGCAGGAGGCCATATTTTGATAGCCAGAAATTGTCATAGGTCTGTTTACCATGCCTGTTATCTGAGAAATTTAACAATATCTTATCTGTATCCGCAGGTGTCGGAGGAGTATGATATCTGTGAAGCCATAACCTGTGAACAGGTGGACGAAGCACTGAAGCAGGAACCGGATGTGGATGCGGTGCTGATCGTTTCCCCCACCTATGAGGGGCGGATTGCCGATGTCGGTGCCATTGCTTCTATCGTCCACCGAAGAGGAATACCGTTGATCGTAGATGAGGCGCACGGTGCGCATCTGGGGTTTGCTGAGGGGTTTGCAGATAATAGCTGCCGAAAGGGAGCGGATCTGGTCATTCACAGTGTGCATAAGACTCTTCCGGCGATGACACAGACAGCGCTGCTGCATGTGAACGGAGAACTGGTCGACAGAGAAAGATTACGGCGATTTCTGAATATTTATCAAAGCAGCAGTCCATCCTATGTATTGATGGCAAGCATTGACAATGCACTGAAACAGGTGGAAGATAACGGCCGCCAACAATTTGAGGCTTTTTTAAGACATTGGAACAGAATGTGTTCGGAGTTATCCGGAATGAAGCATATGAGTATCCTGATTCCTGATGAAAAGCAGGATATAGGAAAATTATTGGTGTCTGTGAAAAAAACAGGTTTGTCCGGACAGCAATTATATGATATGCTAATATTGGATTATCATTTGCAATTGGAAATGGCTGCGGAAAGCTATGCACTTGCAATGTTTACCGTGGGTGATTCTGAAGAGGGATTTACGCGGTTGACGAAAGCGCTGCTTGAGATTGACAGAAAACTTCCGGTGGAAGAATCTCGGATTGAAGACGGCGGGGAAACTGCTTTTGCGGAGGAAGTCACAGTACCCAATGCATGGATTCCCTTTGGGCGGGCATGGGATATGGAGACACAATGGTGTCCGATTTCCTGCTGCGAAGGGAAATGTGCCGGCTCCTTCATCAACCTGTATCCTCCCGGGATTCCCATGGTGGTGCCGGGAGAAGAGATCGACCGTTTTCTGATTGCGAAGATTAAGGATTGTCTTAAGAAGGGATTGACTGTTCAGGGTGTCAAAGTTCTGGGAGAAGAAATCTCCCTGCCTGTTATCAGATGAGTATTATCGGGGTATGGCTGCGACAATAGGCAGAAAGGACTTTTTGATATGAGAAAAACTAAAATTATCTGTACCATCGGACCGGCAAGCGAGAGCAAAGAAAGGCTGGAAGAATTAATGTTGGCCGGAATGAATGTGGCCAGATTTAATTTTTCCCACGGAACGCACGAAGAACAGAAAATCAAATTTCAGCGTGTTGATGAAGTGAGGAAGGAATTGGGCCTTCCGGTGGCAACTCTTCTGGATACAAAGGGACCTGAGATTCGCCTCAGAGATTTTGAAGGCGGCAGGGCAGAACTTGTTGCAGGTCAGACTTTCATACTGACAACGGAAGAAGTATTAGGCAATTCCGGGAAGGCTGCCATATCTTATAAAAATCTGAAAAATGATATAACAGCAGGTGCTACAATCCTGATTGATGACGGATTGATCGAGATGAAGGTGGATGCTATTGAAGGAGAGGAGATCGTCTGCCATGTGGTGAACGGTGGCGTTGTATCAAATCACAAGGGCGTGAATGTTCCGGGAGCCAAGCTGTCCATGACTTACATCAGTGATGTGGACAGGGCTGATATTGAGTTTGGCATTGAGATGGGTTTTGATTATCTGGCGGCATCCTTTGCAAGGACGAAGGAAGACATTCTGGAGGTTCGCCGTATCCTGGATGAACAGGGCAGCAATATGAAAATCATTGCCAAGATTGAGAATACTCAGGGTATTCAGAATCTGGAAGAGATTCTGGATGTTGCTGACGGTGTCATGGTTGCCAGAGGTGACATGGGGGTGGAGATACCTTTGGAGGAAGTTCCCATCACCCAGAAAAAGATGATTAAGATGGCAGTGGCGCGGGGAAAGCATGTGATCACTGCGACCCAGATGCTGGAATCCATGATCAAGAACCCCAGACCTACCAGAGCGGAGGCTACGGATATTGCCAACGCTATCTATGATGGTACTACGGCTATTATGCTTTCCGGTGAGAGCGCAGCGGGGCTTTATCCTGTGGAGGCTGTCAGGACCATGGCGAGGATCGCAAGAAGTGCCGAGTGCAACATCGACTATCGAAGAAGGATGAATGATTTAGGCATAGAGGCTAAGAAGGAGATCACAGGGGCGATTGCTTATGCCACCTGTACCACGGCAATGGATCTGGGTGCGGCTGCGATCATCACAGTTACGCTGTCCGGTTTTACGGCGGAGGCCATTTCACACTATAAGCCATCCTGTCCTATCATCGGTTGCACGCTGGATACCAAAGTTTCCAGACAGTTGAATCTTTTATGGGGTGTGACCCCTGTGCTGATGAAGCGAGAGAGTGATACGGAAGAGCTGTTTGCTGATGCGGTGGAGGAGAGCAAGAAGGCAGGATTGATCAAAGCGGGAGATATTGTAGTAATCACTGCCGGGGTACCCCTCGGGATAGCCGGCAAGACAAATATGATAAGAGTAGTAGAGGTTGAATAAAAGATATGGGCAGGATCATCTATCTATGCGGCAAAAGTTCCAGCGGAAAAGATACCGTGTTCAGGGAACTTTTGAAAAAGGATACTTTGCAGCTTCGGACCATAGTACCTTACACGACCCGTCCTGTCAGGGTGGGAGAACAGAACGGCAGAGAATATTTTTTCACTGATGAGGAAGGCTTCAATAAGCTTCTGGCAGAGGGCAAGATTATCGAGCATAGGGCGTATCACACCGTTCATGGCTTGTGGCGCTATTTTACGGTGGACGATAAACAGATCGATCTGGAGCAGGGAGATTATGTTGTGATAGGTACCCTGGAGGGCTATGAGAAAATGCGTGATTACTTCGGGGAAGGAGTACTTCTTCCGGTGCTGATCGAGTTGGATGACGGTGTACGTCTTCAGAGAGCGCTGGACAGAGAGCGCAGTCAGGCTCATCCCCGCTACGAGGAAATGTGCAGAAGATTTCTGGCGGACAGCCGGGACTTCAGTGAGGAAAGGATTCTCCGGGCAGGGATCACAAGACGTTTTGTCAACGATGATCTGTCAAACTGTCTGGAAGAGATTGAGCAGTATATAAAAGGTGGTTGATACATATGGCAGGGTTTCGGGATATCATAGGTCAAAAGCAGATAAAAGAACATTTGCAGAATGCGCTGGAAAGTGGTAAAATTTCTCATGCGTATATTATTAACGGGGAAAAGTCTTCCGGTAAGGAATTCATTGCCACAGTTTTTGCCATGGCCCTGCAGTGTGAAAAGGGTGGCACGGAGCCTTGTCAGGAATGCCATTCCTGTAAGCAGGCACTGTCTGCCAATCAGCCGGATATTATCAGGGTTACCCATGAAAAACCGGGAACTATCAGCGTGGACGATATCCGGGCCCAGATTAACAATGATGTGGCCATCAAGCCCTACAGCAGCAGATACAAGGTTTACATTGTAAATGAAGCAGAGAAAATGACTGTGCAGGCACAGAATGCACTTCTGAAAACTTTGGAAGAGCCGCCTGAGTATGCAGTGCTCCTTCTTCTGACTGCCAATGTGAATTCTCTTCTGCCCACAATCCTGAGCAGATGTGTTGTGCTGAATATGAAGCCGGCGGCAGACGAACAGGTGAAAAAATATCTGATGGAGCAGCTTCAGGTACCTGATTACAAGGCAGAAGTCTGTGTGGCATTTGCAAGGGGCAATGTAGGCAGGGCGAAGGCGCTGGCTGCCAGCGAAGACTTTGATAATATCAAGAATGAGGTACTGTCTCTGTTAAAGTATATTCAGGATATGGAGCTTTATGAGATTGTTGCTGCGGTCAGGAAGATAGGGGATTATAAGCTGGATATCAACGATTATCTTGATCTTATGGCTGTATGGTACCGGGATGTTCTTCTTTTTAAGGCAACAAAGGATGCTAACCACCTGATTTTCCGGGAAGAACTGCAGGCCATCCGCAAAACGGCAGCACGCTGCAGTTATGAGGGGATAGAAACCGTAATCAGATCTTTGGACAAAGCCAAGTCCCGATTGAATGCCAATGTCAACTTTGATTTGACCATGGAATTGTTATTGTTGGATATCAAAGAAAATGGCTGACAGAATAAATTGGAGGTATATAGATGATAAGAGTAGTAGGAGTCAGATTCAGAACGGCAGGCAAGATTTATTTTTTTGATCCTGTTAAGTTTGAGATTAATAAGGGAGACCACGTGATCGTGGAAACGGCACGAGGCATTGAGTTCGGTACTGTGGTAGGCGGAATCCGTGAGGTGGAGGATGAAAAGGTGATACAGCCTCTGAAACCGGTTTTGCGCATTGCCACTGAGAGAGACAGAGAGCAGGAAGCTGCCAATAAACTGAAAGAGAAAGAAGCTTATCAGATTTGTCTCGAGAAAATCCGCAAGCATGGTCTTGAGATGAAACTGATTGATGCGGAGTATACATTTGATAATAACAAGGTTCTGTTTTATTTTACGGCGGACGGGCGCATAGATTTCCGTGAGCTGGTAAAGGATCTGGCAAGTGTATTCAAGACAAGGATTGAACTTCGTCAGATCGGTGTCCGGGATGAGACCAAGACGGTGGGTGGAATCGGTATCTGCGGAAGAGTACTGTGCTGCCACAGTTACCTGTCTGATTTTATTCCCGTTTCCATCAAAATGGCAAAGGAGCAGAATCTTTCCCTGAATCCCACCAAGATTTCCGGTGTCTGCGGGCGTCTGATGTGCTGTCTGAAGCATGAGGAGGACACATATGAAGAACTGAACCGTAAGCTTCCTAATGTGGGAGACTATGTGACTACGGAAGACGGACTGAAAGGTGAGGTGCAGAGCGTCAATGTGCTGCGTCAGCTGGTGAAGGTCATTGTGGAAGTGGGAGACGAAAAAGAGATTCGCGAGTATGAGACGGAGAAACTGAAATTCAAAAAGCGCCACGGCAAGAAGGACAAGCAGGAGGCTATCAAGGAAGATAAGCAATCGGAGGAACTATCCAAGGAAGAACTGAAAGCACTGGAAATGCTTGAAAAACTGGATGTGCAGGATCAGGAAGAGCACGTTGAAAAGAAGGAACGCAGCGACAGGAAAGAGCGCGGTGATAAAAAAGATTACGGCGACAGGAAAGAACGCAGTGAAAAGAATGACCATAGAAGAGGCGGTAAAGGGCGCCATCGCGGAAACCGTTCCGGAAAAGGCGAACAACAGGAAGGAAAAGCAAAGCGCAATGACAGTCGGACTGAAAGCGAATGAGAGGTTAGACGATCTTCAGAGAAACGGCTACAAGATTATACAGAATCCTGAAAAGTTCTGTTTTGGTATGGATGCGGTGCTGCTTTCAGGATTTGCCAGAGCGCAGAAGGGTGACCGTGTGCTTGATATGGGCACTGGAACCGGTATTATTCCTATTCTTATGGAAGCTAAGACGGAAGCTGCGCACCTGACCGGCCTTGAGATACAGGAAGAGAGTGCGGACATGGCCAGAAGAAGTGTGGCTTTGAACGGGCTTTCGGATAAGATCACCATCGTCACCGGTGACATCAGGGAGAAGATTTTTCCGGCGGCTTCCTTCGATGTGATCACCTGTAATCCACCCTATATGATAGGACAGCACGGACTGACGAATCCGGAAGCACCCAAGGCCATTGCCAGACACGAGTTATTGTGTACGCTGGAGGATGTAGTGCGCCAGGCAGCGCTGTTCCTTAAGAGCGGCGGTCATTTCTATATGGTTCACAGACCATTTCGTCTGTCGGAGATCATGGTGACTATGGCAAAATACAAGCTGGAGCCGAAGCGGATGCAGCTTGTTTATCCTTTTGTAGATAAGGAGCCTAACATGGTACTGATAGAGGGTGTCCGGGGCGGACGTTCCCGCATGACAGTGGAAAAGCCTTTGATCATTTATAAGGAACCTGGTGTGTATATGCCGGAAATATATGATATTTACGGATATTGATGATTCTCTGAGAATGCAGTGCAGGAGGAAAAAATGGCGGGAAAGCTTTATTTGTGTGCAACGCCTATCGGCAATCTGGATGACATAACGGCGAGAGTCATAGAGACCTTAAAGAGTGTGGATGTAATCGCAGCAGAGGATACTCGCAACAGTATCAAACTGCTGAATCATTTTGACATACATACGCCTATGACCAGTTATCATGAGTATAATAAGGTGGAAAAAGCAAAGCTGCTCATAGGGCAGCTTTTAAACGGGCAGAACATCGCCCTGATCACAGACGCAGGAACTCCGGCTATCTCAGATCCGGGTGAGATTTTGGTGCAGATGTGTCAGGAAAACGGTGTCACGGTGACTTCCCTTCCCGGCCCTGCTGCCTGTATCACAGCGCTGACTCTGTCGGGCTTAAGTACCAGGCGATTCTGTTTTGAGGGCTTTCTTTCGTCTGATAAAAAGGAGAAGCGGGAGATACTGGAAGAGTTGGCAAATGAGAGCAGAACGATGATCCTCTACGAGGCTCCACATCATCTTGTGCGCACTCTGGAGGAATTGGAGAGTGCCCTGGGTGACAGGCGGATCACAATCTGCAGAGAACTGACAAAGCGGTTTGAAACGGTTATGCCTACCACCATTAAAGCGGCTCTTGCTTTTTATGAGGAGGAAGAGCCGAGAGGCGAGTATGTCCTGGTCATTGAAGGAAAGAGCCTGAAGGAGAAACGTCAGGAGTCCATTGCTTCCTGGGAAAGTATGACCATTCAGGAGCATATGGCATACTATGAAAATCAGGGGATGGACAGCAAAAGTGCCATGAAGGCGGTGGCAAAGGACAGAGGTGTGGGAAAAAGGGAGATTTACCAACACCTGCACGGAGGCACGGAAGAATGAATTGTGAAGCATGTGTAAACTATGTATATGATGAGGATTATGAATGCTACAGTTGCCTGGTGAATCTGGATGAAGATGAGATGTTCCGGTTTTTATCCGGCAGTAAAGAGGCCTGTCCGTATTTCAGGCTGGATGATGAGTACGGTGTGGTGCGCAAGCAGATATAGTGAGATTCCGGGGGGAAACTTAACAAGGAAGGATAAAAGAGGGAAGAAAGAATGAAATTTATTAAGCAACTGGCCGTTATTTTGACCATATCTTTGATTGCGGAGTTAATGGAAATGTTGATACCACTGCCTGTAGCATCAAGTATCTACGGACTTGTGCTGATGCTGATCGGTCTGGTAACCCATATTATTCCGCTGAGAGCTGTGGAAGGTGCGGCCGATTTTCTGGTGGATATTATGGCTATCCTGTTTTTGCCGGCTACGGTTGGCATTATGACAAGTGTGGATGTTTTAAAAGAAATGCTGGTACCGTTGGTGGTAATCTCTGTTGTCACTACGTTACTTATTATGGCGGTGACCGGTAAGACCACACAGGTGATTCTGGACAAGGAAAAACAGGAGGAAGAGGCATGAAGGAAGCTTTGACACAATCTGTTTTCTTTGGAGTGGCATTGACGCTTGTCTGTTATCAAGTGGGATTGTGGGTGAAGAAAAAAGTCAAATGGACCCTTGCCAATCCCCTGTTGCTTGCGGCGATCATGATTATCAGTATTCTTCTGGTATTTGGGATTGATTATGAAGTATACAACTACGGAGCAAAGTACATCAGCTTTTTCCTGACGCCTGCTACGATCAGTTTGGCGGTGCCGCTATATCGGCAGCTTTCTCTTTTGAAGAGGCATCCCAAGGCGATCCTGATCGGGATCATAGCGGGAGTGATCACGGCGATGCTAAGTATTTTCCTGCTAAGTCTTGCATTCGGACTGACGCATGAGCAATATGTGACACTTTTACCCAAGTCTATTACCACAGCTATCGGCATGGGAGTGTCCGAGAAAATGGGAGGAATCCCTTCGATCACCGTGGTTTCCATATGTTTCACCGGTATTCTGGGCAATGTGGTCGCGGAAAGCCTGTGCAGGCTGTGTAAGATCAAGGACCCGGTGGCGAAAGGAATTGCGATCGGTACCGGTTCCCATGCCATGGGAACTACCAAGGCCATGGAGATGGGCGAGATTGAAGGTGCTATGAGCAGTTTGTCTATTGTGGTGACAGGTATTCTGACGGTGATCGCAGTTTCGGTTTTTGCTAATTTCATTTAAGGAGGATCGGGATATGCGCGAAGACTTGCTTTCCTATATCATCGATGTGGTCAGGCAGTGCGGAGAGATTATGCTCAGCGCAACGGACGTGGAACGCATGACACACCATAAAGAGGGAAAGGGCAATTTTGTCACGGACTATGATTCCAGAGTGCAGGGTGTTCTGAAGGAGAAGCTTTTGCAGGCTCTTCCGGAGGCGGTTTTCTTTGGGGAAGAGAATAATGAGGATAAGGCGGATATTTCCAAGGGTTATGCCTTTATCGTGGACCCCATTGACGGTACTTATAACTTCACGAGAGGACTTCGTGCCAGCAGCATCAGTGTGGCATTGGCTTATAACGGAGAACCTGTGCTGGGCGTGGTATATCAGCCGTATCTCTCAGAGATGTATTATGCTCAAAAAGGGAAAGGTGCTTATCTGAACGGCGAGGAGATCCATGTTTCTGACAGAACGCTGGAGAATGGCCTGGTGGTCTTCGGAACGTCCCCCTATTATCAGGATTTGGCGAAGAAAAGCTTTGAGCTGGCATACCGGTACTTTGGCGTGGCACAGGATATCCGAAGAAGCGGAACTGCTGCATATGATTTGTGTACCGTTGCCTGCGGCAGGGCAGAATTGTTTTTTGAATGGACTTTAAGTCCGTGGGATTATGCGGCCGGTGCGTTGATCGTGGAAGAGGCCGGTGGCATGGTCAGCGGTTTGGATGGAAGCCCATTGACTTATGATCATAAACAATCGGTGGTAGTCAGAGCTCCTAAAGTTCAGTTGCTGTCACTGTAAATAACGACAAATAACAATGCTGCAGTTGCGGACCTGTATCAGGTACCGGCTGCAGCAATTTCTTTTAACTGGGAATAGCATTCCCTGAAAAACATTTGATATCCCCGGCAGAAGTAGTTTTGGTAAAAACCGTCTTCGGTCAGATCGCGGTTTCTTCTGCAACCGCCCCGGCATAGGTGATGATAAGAGCATGTGCGGCAATTGTCTGTCAACTGAAGGGAAGGGGTGATGAATCCGATCTCATTTCTTTTGGCATCTAATTGTTCCAATCTGTCTGTGTTGAAGTTCCCCAACTGATAGGATTCCAGTGCGTAGAAATCGCAGGGGTATACGCTGCCGTCTGCCTCTGCCACATATTGCTCCGAGCATACGCCCCGGTGCTCGCATGCTTCCGGAAGATAGCCCATGAGGATGGCTGCATAGTTTTCAAATTGTCTTATGTAGGGTTGTTGCCCCCGCAGGTAGTCCCGATGCCAAAGTCGGAACAGCGTTATCAGAAATTGACCATATTCTTCCGGGCGCAGTGCGTATTCTGTGTTGCCGTGGGCCTCTTGCAGCGGATCCATGCAGGCAATATACTGTTGATAGTGCCAGCCTTTCTTTTTATAAAACTCATAGATTTCCTCTATGTGGGCGGCCACGTGGCGATTGACTACAGTCAGGATATTGTATTCTATTCCGTAGCGGTCAAACAGTTCAATGGTCTTAAGAACCCGCTGGAAGGTGGGACCTCCCGCCAGGGTGTGGCGAAATCGGTCGTGGGTGGTCCGGATTCCATCCAGCGAAATGCCTACCAGAAAATGATTCTTTTTCAAGAAACGGCACCAATCTTCGTCAATGGCATATCCGTTTGTCTGCAGTGAGTTGTAGATGATCACGTTGTTTTTATTATATTTTTGCTGCAGTTCTGTCACTTTCTCGAAAAAGGCAAGCCCACGCAAGGTGGGTTCCCCGCCCTGAAAAGCGTAGCATACGGATTCTTCAGCCACAGGCAGTGTTCTGCGGATTACGTTTTTTAAGGTTTCCTCGGACATAAAGCCGTAGGATTCCTGTTTTCTCTTTTGGGCTTCGTCACAGTAAAAACAATAGTCGCAGGACATATTGCAGGTGCCGGAGGCCGGTTTGATCATTACGCTGATTGATTTCATCTTCTGTTGCCGCCTTGTACGTCAGATAGAGGTATGTTTTGTCTTAAAAGGATTTACAGCTTTTTATTTTGCAGCAGGTGGACGGTGGCAGGAGTGGAACGTAAGAGCAGTCGGTCTTCGTTTTTCTCCAGTTCCCGGTAAAGCTGTAACCGCATTTCTTTCAAAATGTCGGTATATTCCGGATTATGAACCTGATTGGTGAGCTCATAGGGATCTTTCTCCATATCGTAGAGTTCGTCAACGTCAGTCATATTCCAGATATATTTATAACTTGCGCTGCGGATCATCCTCTGGTTATAGAGGCCGCATTGCTGGCCGTTGTAAGTGGACACTGCATATTTGCGGCCTTCATCATGGCCCTGCAACTGATTCATCAGACTCTTTCCGTCGCAGACCGTGTCGCCTTTGGCGCCTGCCAGTTCCAGGATCGTGCAGTGGAGATCCAGGAAGTTATGTACAAAGTCACTGCTCCTTCCGGGGGCGAAGTGATCTTTCCATTTTACGATCATGGGAACGCGTACCACATCGTCGTACATGACATAGTGCTTATCCGGCATTCTGTGGCTGCCGCACATGTCACCGTGGTCTGCGGTGTAGATCATCACGGTATTATTGTCGGTATCAAGCGCTTCTGCAGTTTTCAGGATCCTGCCCATGGCATCGTCCACCTGTGCAATGCAGGCGTAATATCTGGCAACACATTTGCTCCAGTCTTCCCAAGTGAGATTTTCAAAGGTCCAGTTCAGGAGCATCTGCTTCTGAATGTATGGTTTGTCTTCGAAGGTATCGTCAAAACCGCCCCACTTCACGGCATCTTCCGGTTTGAACATACCGGCAAAAGGCTCTGAGGGACAGCAGGGCAGGTGGGGCTCAGAGGTGGAATAAACAAGGAAGAAGGGCCGGCCGTCGCCGTGCATTCTCTGAAGCATTTCGATGGCTTTGGATGCCAGAAGGTGAGGCGTGGCTTCCTCGTAGGGTATATCGAGGGTATGCCCCAGCCACATTTCCATTCCGTATTCATTGGGGGACCGGAAGGCTTTGTCATATCCTTTGGAGCGGTGGTATTCCCGTACCTCATCCAGACTGTAGTATTCGTCAAATCCAAAGTCCAGAGGAGTGTGCTCGGCACTTACATGCCATTTTCCAACATATGCTGTCTGATAGCCCACTTCTTTCAGGGCCCGTGCAAAAGAGAACTCATCCACGGGGAGCGCGTTGACTTTCAGGTAATTATCGTAATTCCAGTGGCCTCCGAATCGCTCGGGCCGCTTGCCGGAGATAAAACTCTGGCGCGCGGGGCAGCAGGTGGGGACGGTGCAATAGGCATGGTCAAACCAGACGCCCTCCGAGGCCAGCCGGTCCAGATTCGGGGTTTTGACAGGATACTTTTCGGAAAATCCTACACAGTCATATCTGTGTTGGTCAGTCATTAAAAACAGAATATTGGGTCTTTTTTCTTTTGCACTCATTTTAAAGCTCCTTTTCTTGAACCATCTCATCCAGGATCTCGCCAAAGACATTCAGGGCATCTTGAATCGGTTCGGGTGTTTCCAGATCTACGCCGGCAATTTTTAAAAGCTCCACAGGCGATGCGGAACAACCGGCAGACAAAAATTCCTTGTACTTTGCCACTGCAGGCTCCCCCTCGCTCAGGATGTTGCGGGCAATGGCCACTGCGGCAGAAAAGCCGGTGGCATATTGGTAAACGTAGAAGTTATAGTAAAAGTGAGGAATTCTGGCCCATTCCACACTGATTTCAGGGTCGGAAATCATATCGGGACCGTAATATTTACAGTTTAAGTCATGGTAAACCTTACTGAGCGTTTCGGCAGTCAGGCTTTCTCCGGCCTCTGCCATGGCGTTTGTGGTCATTTCATACTCGGCAAACATGGTCTGACGGTAAACAGTTCCTTTGAAACTGTCCAGATAATGGTTGAGCAGGTAAGCCTTTTCCCTGGGATCTGTTGTGTTTTTCAGCAGATATTCCATGAGCAGGATCTCATTACAGGTGGAAGCTACTTCCGCCACGAAAATTTTGTATTGGGAATAGATATAGGGCTGTCCTGCATTGGACAGGTAGGAGTGGAGTGCGTGGCCCATCTCGTGTGCCAGTGTAAACATGCTGTCCAGGGAATCATTATAATTCAATAGGACATAAGGGTGTGTGCCGTAAGCACCGGCACTGTAGGCGCCGCTTCGCTTTCCCTCATTTTCGTACACATCAATCCATCTGCTGTTAAAGCCCTCTTTCAAAATGGCAAGGTAGTCTCCGCCAAGAGGTGCCAGAGCTTTCAGGACGGTTTCCTTGGCTTCCTCAAAGCTTATTTTGCGGGCGGCATCGGGAATAATAGGTGTGTAGATGTCGTACATGTGCAGTTCGTCCACACCCAGCAGTTTTTTGCGAAGGCGGACATAGCGGTGCAGCTTATCAAGATTCTCATTTACGGTAGCTACAAGATTCTCATAAACCTTGGGCGAGATATTGTTGGCATTTACGGCCGCCTCCAGTGTAGAGTTGTACCCCCGGGCTTTTGCCTTAAAAATCTGCTGCTTTACCTGACCATTATAAAGGCTTGCCAGAGTGTTGGCATATTGTTGATAAGTTTGGTATAACTTCTCAAAGGTTTCTTTGCGCACCCGGCGGTCAGAGGACTCTTCCAGCCTGACAAAACGTCCGTGGGTGATGCGGACTGTTTCACCATATTCATCTGTGACGGACGGAAATTTCAGGTCGGCATTGTTAAATACGGAATATGTCTGGGAGGGGTTGCTGCTCATCTCACCTGTCATGGCCAGCAGTTTCTCCATTTCCGCAGAAAGGCTGTGTGGCTTCAATCGCTGGATTTCCTGAATCTGTCTGCGGTAGAGTGAAAGTTCAGGGAGCTCTGCATAGTAGCGCTCCAGCACTTCTTCCGGGGTTTCCAGAATCTCCGGCTCGATAAAAGCCAGATTGCCGGAAATGTCAGTGATCACGGTGTGCATTTTAAGCACCATTGCGTGGTGCACTGAGTTGCCTGTGTCTTCATCGCTTAATCTGGCGGCATAGTTATAGGCAAGATCCATTTTTTCTTCCATGGCGGCCAGATCGGAAAGGACTTCATACAGGTCTGCTGCGGTGGCAGTCACCTTGCCTTCCTTCCCGGCAAGTTTTTGGGCGTATTCCAGAATAGCCCGGGTATCGGCTTCCCACGCGGGGACGTCTTCGTACATGTCAGCCAGGTTCCAGGTGAATTGGGTTGGTACTTCGCTTCTTTTTAATAATTCATTGGCCATTATATTACTCCTGTTTGTTCTCATGGCAATTTGAATGCCAAAGTGAGCGATGCTGAAAAGTAGTATTGCCGAAACTGAGGGAAATGATTCCCAAAGGCTGCACCCTCAAAGGCTACACCTCTAAAGGGCAGAGCCCGCATCTTCAAAGGGCAGAGCCCTGAAAAACCAAAGGTTTTTCAGGGTCGCTTCGCTCGCCAAATATTTGAAAGAAAAAATGTGCAAGCAAGCTTACATTTTTTCTTTCAAATATTTGGCTCTGCCCTTTGCGAACATTATAGTACAAATCTTTTGGAAAGGAAAGGGTTAAAGGTATAATTATTGGGGAGTTGGTGCATGATAGGGGTGTAAATTTTATGAAACAGGAGGTATGGATATGAGCAATATTTCAGAACTTGATCTGCAGAATCTTCGTCATCTGATGTCGGGATTTGACACTACGCACTGTAAACTGAAAGAGTATGCCAAGGAGGCAAGCGACACGAAGGTGAAGCAGTTTTTTGAAAAGGGTGCCCAGTCTGCCATGGATAACAAGCAGCAGCTGATGAAGTTTTTGCAGTAAAATTCAGGAGGTAATATCATGCAGATGCAGGAAAAGGTAATGGTATCAGATATATTGGCGGGGATCAACGGTGAACTGGTACGCTATGCGGAGATGATTCCCCAGACGGAAAACAAGGAATTGAAACAGTGTTTAAAACAGTTCCGCAATGCTTCCGAGCAGTGTCAGGAGGAACTGTATCAGATTGCCCGAGAAAAGTCATATTATGTGCCCGCAAGTCAGGCGACGCAGGAAGAGATTCAGCACGTCAAGAATCTGTTTGTGTCTTCTACGCTGTAAGAAGATTTTCTTTTTAAAAATGGTATAAGGGAAACAGTATGCTCCCTCTTGGTGGCTGGTTTTTATCAGTCTTTCCGGAAGGGAGCATATCTGTATTATGAGTTTTTCAACATGCAAATAATAAAAGGAAAGTAAATGTTTGAAAAGAGTTGCTGCATATGATAATATTCATATATATTATTTTTTGGAAAGCGATGTAAAGAAAAGGAGGGCAAACGAATGAACAATCCATACATAGGACATGATTCACAGCTTTATGGAATTGAAGAGCACAGACTGGTAGGCGGTAAGGGAGATGGTATGCGCCTTCTTATGGTAAATAACGGCAAGGGGCTGGAACTTACCGTTTCTGCAGACCGTGCCTGTGATATTTCTCGCTTGCGGTATCGAGGGATCAATATGTCTTATTTTTCACCCTGCGGTTATGTGGCGCCTGCGTATTATGAGTCTAAGGGGACAGACTGGCTGAAATCGTTTACGGCCGGTTTTCTGACCACCTGTGGTCTGCAGGCGGTGGGCTCTCCGTGCACGGATGACGGTGAAGAACTGCCTTTGCATGGTTCTATTGCCAATACGCCGGCTGAGCATGTGTACTGGTATGAAGAGGAAGATGCGCTGGTAATCAGGGCTACAGTGAAGGATGAGGTGATTTTTGGCAGAAAGCTTCGGCTTCTGCGTGAACTTCGTGTGAGTCTGACAGCCAATGAATTTTTGATTAGGGATACTATTGAGAACACCGGTGATACCACACAACCTTTGGAGATTCTATATCATATGAATATGGGATATCCTTTGCTGGATGAAGACAGTGTTGTAGAAATTCCGGCGATTTCAGTGGAACCCAGGGATGCCCATGCGGCCGAAGACATTGAGGATTGCCTGCAGGTGATCAAGCCTCAGGCGGGTTATAAAGAGAGATGTTACTATCATAAGTTTGACGGACAAGGTAAGGCTTCCATTTATCAGCCCAAGCTGGGTCAAGGCCTGGAGATTCTTTTTGATGCAAAGGAACTGGACGGGTTTGTAGAGTGGAAGATGATGGGTGTCAGAGATTATGTAATGGGTCTGGAGTGCGGCAATTGTTATCCCGATGGCCGCAGTGTCATGAGGCAGAAGGGAATGCTGAAGTTCCTGGCGCCCGGAGAGAGTAAGACATACGAAGTCACTGTGAAGATGTTAGATAAACAATAATTTAAAGAAAAGCATCACCGGACCCGATCATGTCCGGTGATGCTTTTTATTGGATTATGTCATTCTGGATATCATTTTCGCAGGGATAATCCAAAAGATACCTCTCATAAGCATTTACCACGGTGGTATGCTCGTTATAGGCAGTTTCCCGCTTTTGGCGGAGGCGCCAGTCGTAGCTCATGTGGACATGGCCGTGGACAAAATATTTTGGCGCGTATTTCTCGATAAGTTCATGAAATACCTGAAAACCGGTGTGAGGAAGGTCCTCGCCGTCGTTGAAGCGATATGCCGGTGCGTGGGTCACCAGAATGTCAAAACCTTTATTCTTTCGAAGCTTTCGGGAAAGTTTTCTCACACGCTTGCACATTTCCTTCTCGGTATATTGGTGCAGCCCGTAATTGTAGCACATGGAGCCGCCTAAGCCCAAGATCCGGATGCCGTTATGTACATAGATGTCGCCGTCAATGCTGATACAGCCCTCGGGAGGCTGTTTTTCATATTTGGCATCATGGTTTCCGGGAACATAGAGAACCGGAGCAGCGGTGAAGGTTGCCAGAAACGATAAATAGCTGGCTTTCAGGTCACCGCAGGAAATGATCAGATCAATTCCTTCAAGTTTACTTCTATCAAAATAATCCCAAAGATATTTGGATTCTACATCGGCGAGTACCAGAATTTTCATGGTAGAGAATTTCCTCCTTTATCGGCAGTAGCGGAGTACAGTCCGCGAAGCATTACCACGGGCTGTGCATCTTCCTTTAATTCGTCAATGGTGGGGATCTTGCCCACAACATTTTCCACAAGCCAGTCCATTTTCATAATGTCTTCCGGCTTCATTGCCTCGGAAGGCTTGTAGTGCTTTTGACCGTTCTGATCGGTCAGAGGGCCGGTGAGGGGATGGAAGAGGCCGGAGGATATACTTTGTTTCATCAACTCCACGAGCTTCACCGTGCCGATGGGTAGGTTTTGGGAACAGATGACATCGATTACGCCGGCGGAAAGTCCCCACCAATAGTTGATCGCTTTATAATCAACGGATTCTTCGGCCTTAAAGGATCCCTTCTGGATGCTGTTGATGAGCTTTTCGTAAAAAACGCCCCAGTCGTAAATGGACATGGCGAGATTCTTTTTGTCGTACTGCGTGATCTCGTAAAGACCAAACTGTCGGTTGTCATTCTGAGGAGTGATCATGTCCTGAGCGGAGATATAGGTGATATTGTGTTCTGCAAAATACTGATCAATGTCAAAATCTTTCACGCTGGACCATGCCAGATATACCTTGACACGGGGATTGACCATCTTGGCACCCAGAGCAAAGGCGTTGATGCTGGCGGCAACACCATAAAGCGGGTAATCCGCTACATAGCCGATACGGTC
>JAZNMF010000036.1:0-38479 GCA_045579545.1 Acetatifactor sp.
ATATCTTTTTCTCATTTTTTCACTCATACCTGTTCCTCGCTTTCAAAACAAATATGAATGATTTATTTTGAATTCTTATTTTTGCGAATAAAAAAACGAGCCTCCTAAAGGAAGCTCGTTGTCCTATATTTTAATTTACAAAAGGATGCTCAGTTAAAGTAATCAGCCAATTCATTTATTCTTTCTTTTATAAGTTCATATCCGCATTGGTTGATTGCCATGGTTGCCATGCTACCGGTTCCATATTCAGCACCTGCTTTCCCCATCTTCCTTTCCTTTTCCATAATCCAGGAACGCTGGTCCTGCAGTAATTCTTTCTGCGTTTCTTCGTCCAAGCTGTTCCACAGTTCATTCATTGTATTATGCCATATATTGTATATTTCCTGCGAAATATTATTCATGTCCAGCTGGGTTAAAGAAGCATCCTCTGCTAATTTTTTCTCTAAAATTTCAGATTCTTTTTCTGCTTCCTCTATAATGAGAGCAGCGGATGACATGGAAGGCTCTGAGGCTTCTGTTTCAGTTGAATCCTCACTTATCGTTTCGGATGTTTCTTCTGTTGCTTTCTCTGTTGAAACTTGAGTTTCTGTTGAAACGGATGACTGAATATCCTGTTGTTTACCGCAGCCAGCTAAACAAAGACAAGTTAATGTCATTAGGATTATTATTTTCTTTTTCATATTTTTGTTTTCTCCTTTTCTAAAACATCTTATTTTTCATTGCAATCAACTCTTCACCTTCCGGTTTCACTATCTTTAAAACAACGATCCTGTCTCCAGGCTGACAGGAAGCTCTGAGATTTCCAATGGATCGGCATTCTATCTGCTCACAAGGATTACTCCACTCATCCAAAAGCTTGACTGTAGCATAATACTTTATCTTATCGTTTCTCTGGCTTCTTTTTCCAGATACAAATAAAGCATATCCTAAATAAGCTTCTTCGCTGTCTAACGCATGGATTTCCTGCCATCCAATATGTTTGGATATCCAAAGAGGAATCCAAATAAACAATGCCGTCACTGCCGTCCCGAACACAGCTGTTGCAATTCCGGGAAAATAAGAACCCTCCATAATGGATTTAATAGCATCTTTCATGCCGGCAAACCAAGCAATTGAGACAAATAAAATCCACACAATTACAATTCCACGAACCAAATATGCACCTAATTTATAATTTCCCATTAAGTTTTTTCGTTCTTCTTCATTTAACCTACGCCACATAAATTTATCCTTTCTTTTTCATTTATTTACAATAACCTCTTGTTAGAGAAGGATACTGATTACTCTCCTACCAAAATCCACATCTTTCTCTTTTTCTTGATTTTAATTCCATCCAGAAAATCAACTTTATCCAAATTTACCATCAGCTCCGGTTTGTTTCTCCGGATTTCACTAATAGAAGGATACAGTCCCAGATCCACCAGAATCCTTGGCAAAAATCTTTCTTCAGTGTAGAAAGTTTTTTCTTTCTCAACCTTTTCCCAGTCATCCTTATCTGCGGCAAACATAATTTCCGGTTCAGCTACCGGTTTTCCAATTACAATATTTTCGACATACATATTTTTCTTCTCCTTAGTTATTACACTTCTCTATATCCAATTCCATTTTTTCTTTTCCAATTTCTGCTTCTTCCTTCGTAACAAAAATCGTTTCTCCAAAACATTTTGCAGTCATCAATCTCCCCTGTTTCTCTCCCTCTATTTTAGTTTCGATCATCAAATAAAAGGAATCCAAAACAAATCTAATTACCTTTGCTTCGTAAATCTCAAACACTGGCTTTGAAGCCTTTACTCCGGTCAACATCACTTGATATACGGTATCTCCAACATTACAGGGCAGAATCACTAACTGCTTCTTCTCTTCTTTTTCTTCGTATTGTGCTAATTTTTCGGTTGGGCTTCCGTCTCCGTAATCGGGAAGTCGCCAAAAAGATTCATTGCAGTTTTCGCAAGTATAAGGCCAGCGATATACCGCTACACCCATAGAGTTTCTTGTCGTTAATCTTTCCATTTGTTTTTCCTCATTTCTTCTTTATGTAGCGCCGCACCCGTGTGGGGTGCGACGATCATGCATTCTTATCTCCGATCTTCAGAAGTAAATGGATCTCCGCATTCAGGACAGAATTTAGGAGGATTTGAAGGGTCTTCCGGCTCCCAGCCACATTTGTCACACTTATAAAGCGGAGCTCCCTCAGGTCTCTTGGAACCACATTCCGGGCAGAAATTTCCCTGATTGATATGACCACAGCTACAGGTCCAACCTGCGTTCACAGGTTTCGGAAAACCGCAATTTACGCAGAATTTACCACGGTTGTCCTCTTTTCCGCACAAACATTTCCAACCCAAGACAGGGGCAGAATTCGCGCTCACAGGGGCACTCTGAGGTGCTGCCGGTCTTTGGTTATTTGCCGCATCCATCTGAAATAGCCGTCCAGCATTCATACCTCCAACCATATTGGCCATATTCATTCCTGCGAAAGCCATCATAGGACCGGTAGATTCATTTTTTGCTGCAGATTTCATAGCCTCTGCCTGCGCGGTTGACAATTGAGCTGCTGCCATACCCGCGTTTCGGAACACAGCCGTTTTCTGGAGCTCTTTGATCATGTCTTCATCTTCTTCAGAAGCTTTCACCGAATTAATACTCAGCGTAATGATCTCAATTCCTCTCAGCTCAAGCCAAAGGTTTGTCAACTCTTCGTTCAAAGCCATAGCTACTTCTGTATTATGTGCCGGAATTTCACTATACCGAATACCCATAGCAGAGATTTTAGCAAAAGCAGGCTGCAGAGCATTTAAAAGCTCTGACTTCATCTGCCCGGCAATGTCATTACGGCTATATTCCCTAACTACGTTTCCACAAACATTCTTATAGAAAAGCAAAGGGTTCGATACCTTAAAGGAATAAACACCATTACAGCGAACAGAAATATCGATGTCAAGGCCGATATTTTTATCGATTACCCGGAAAGGAACTGGACTGGTTGTTCCGAACAGATTATTCTTGATTTCCTTAGTATTGAAGAAGTAAACTCTCTGATCTTTTGCTGTATTTCCACCGAATGTTGCTCTTCTCCAGAACTGCGAGAAAGTCTTCTTAATATTTTCGCCCAGATTTCCGTACAGCAGGCTGGGTTCTGTAGAAGCATCATAAACAAATTCTCCTGCTTCTGCACAAAGATCCACTACTTTACCCTGATCTACGATCAGCATACACTGACCTTCGTTTACAGCAATAATGGATCCGTTAGAGATGATGTTATCAGATCCCTTGGTATTATTATTTCGTCCAGTATTTACTTTTTTCTGACCTTTAACAACAATGATTTCATCTGTAATAGAATCACAGTAAAAATACTCTCTCCACTGATCTCCCAAAAGGGAACTAACAGAATCTTTTGCTACTTTTAATAATCCCATATTTTAGCTCCTTTATATTTTTGATTATGTCATGCGTAACAATTATTTTGAAAATATGCCGTGCAAAACTTATGAGTTTCTTCATCCACTACCAATATGATAGATTTTTTTACATCACTAAATATTTGCACAAAAATACTCACGCCCTTAATAGACGTGAGTATGTGTGTTGATTATATAACTTCCCAGGCCTTTTTATAACGATTCAATTCAGCTTGCAAATTCTCAATATCGTTTTCCAAACAGTTTAATCTATTTTGAATATGATTTACCGAATAATGCTGAAACTACTTACTGTCGTCAACCCTATCATAAAGCGGAAACTGAATGTTCGCCTGTTCTCTCATTTCAGCCAAAAAAGAAGTCATTTTGTTGATTTTTTCTTGTCATTCCTCTACGCTTGTTATTTTTCTCATGTTTTTTGCCTTTTAATGCACATGTGTATGTGTTTCGACCAAGCTTATAATCAGAGGCAACACCATAGCTGCTACTAAAATAAAAGCAACAATTCTTGCGATCAATACTTTTGTTTTCTTTTTCATATATTTTCTCCCTTTTTCTATTGATACAAACAATATGACTGAAAACCAGTATGCTCAATATAATTTTTGGGCCTCACTTAATGGTTTCATGTCTCGCTTTTCCAGATCCTTCATAAAATAGAATGTCGGATCTGTTACCATGTAGCACGGACAATCATTTATAAAAATACCATAAGTTTCCGTTAGACATTCCTTTACGACAACCGTATACGCTTTCGTCATAGCGCTTCCGCCAATTGTAGGCTCTCCATCCTTTGTTACGTCAAATGCGGTGCAAGTGCTGCCCCAAATCTGAGGAAATACGATCATCTCAAAACAAGGCCTGGCATACTTATCTTTTTCTCTTTTCTTTTTGAATTTTTCTTTCCACTCTTCGTCCCGGTCTAACTGTTGTCGAAACATATATTCAATTAACTCTAAATTTGGATATTTAGGATTTGTAAAGTTCATATTTTAATCTCCTTCTTATTTTTGATACTAATATGAATGATTTTTTTGCTTCGTACTTAATAGAAAAAGCCCGGAATCATCCGAGCTTTTCTTTTGGTTTGAGATTGATTTTAGAAATACGAACACATGAGTATTGCAAGAAATAACCACAAAACCACAGGTACAGCAAAACTAACAACCACATTTGCAATTGCTCCTTTTCCTACTGCCTTTGCGGTTTTGGGTTTTTCGTCTTTCCACACCAGATATAAAATCAAACCGGCAACTGGAACCAAAAAACCAAGTAATCCCCACAAAAAACCACCTTCATCATTTTGAGTTTCCATAAAAATCCTCCTTACTTTTAAAATTAATATGAAAGATTTTATCCAGGAATATACATATTTTTTATCTCTTCAAGATATCCGAAATGTATAACCAAAGGAATACTTTCTACTTGACTTTCGTGAATCTTTTCTATATCATCTGAAAGAATAGATCTTATCATATCGCGGGCTTGCTGTGGCATATTTTTCGTAAAACGATATTCCCCTTTTTTCTTTACAGAAATATAGTCCTGCAACCACAACAAGGCTTCTTTTGTGTTCTCAAAAGTTATCTCTTCTCTATATTTTGGCATACCTGAAACTTTCCAGCAAATTTTAAAAAAGACCACAACTGATTCAAAAAGTTTATATACATAACTTAATAAAAACCAAACAAAGCTTCCCGCTATCAAAGTACACAAACCAACAAATATACGAAGACATGCAAGTCCCGCCCAGTGCCAAGCGGTCCCGTCATTCATCCATTTGTTTAACGACACAAAAAACAAGAAGTCTGAAAAAATATCAAACTGGTCGATCAGAAGCCCAGTTAAAAATAAAACTGATATTGCAGCAAATACCATAATTCCAGCAATTAAACCATCCGGTAAATTTTCGTATACAACCTTTATGAATGGAAAAAACCGGCTTCTTTTTACAGATTTTTCTTTTGATTTAATCTCTTTATTATTTTCCATATTAATCTCCTTTTTCTCCTGTTTTCTTTAGATACAATTAATATGACAGAAAACCACAAAAGCAAAACCCAGGTGGTTCCTGGGTTTTGCTTATTCTGCGCATTTCATAAACGATTCTTTTTTCTTTTTTCTTAACGAACTGACAAACATATTATACTCTTCCGGAATATCTTCCAGACAAATCGAATATGGGCAAAATGTAGATTTTTTTCCGAAATATTCGTTTATTTTTTTATATAAATCTGTAGATTCTAAATCTTCTATATCGAAAATATCCGCATCAGCCAATAAGTCTTTTCTAAAAAACAGATTTGGGTGAACCCATGTAACTTTATCGCATATTTCATCCAAATTAAATACCGCTGAATTATATACTCTTTTTACAACGAAAGGAACTATCAAAATATACAGATTTACATTTTTGTCAGCATATTTTTGTGTTTCTAAAATACCATAGCTAACGCCGACATGTTCCTTAAAATAGGCTTCAGCCATTCTTAAAACATAATCCGGATTTTCGAAGTAATCATCCTGTTTGAAAATATACTTTGAAACAAACACATTACCTTTTCCATAAGCTTTTTCAAGATAATCCTGTAACTCAATCTGCATATCTTGCGGCAACTTATAACATGTTTCTCTGTTTTCACCTACTGGCTCTTCCGTATAAACATAAAGAGGGATTCCCATTAACTCATAATCCACATTCCATTCATGTTTTTTCATAAGGCGGAATGCGTTTTCTTCGTCAACGTGATTATTGATATATTTAATTCTGTTTTCCTGTGTGTTTGTTAATCCGTTTTCTTTTAACCACCCCATATATTCATCGTCAAGAGGAACGACGCAAATATTAGGAAAAGGTTCATTTGCATTAATATCAAAGTTTTCAATCAATTTTGTCTGTGCGACAAACAGATAAGACAATAAATCATGTGGATGAAAAGCCTTTTTCCATTCTTCTTTATTTAGATTAGGGTAAGAATCTTTCCAAACCTCATAAGTAGATCGGCTGATACGAAATCCGTTTTTAGGAACTAACGCTTTTCTTTTATTAACAAATTTTCTGGCCATAATTGATATCTCCTGTATTATTGTATACTTATTTTCTCTTTAATCTGAGCAAAACTTACTTCAGCCTTTTTTGCAGATAAAGAATATGCGTTAATCTGATTATTGATAGCCAATACAAGATCTTCATCGTCG
The DNA here is from genome assembly GCA_045579545.1 of Acetatifactor sp. Classification (GTDB taxonomy): domain Bacteria; phylum Bacillota; class Clostridia; order Lachnospirales; family Lachnospiraceae; genus Acetatifactor. Next base: position 6,621 of record JAZNMF010000036.1, read on the forward strand.
TACTCCTTAGCTTCTTCTTTTTCTTTTTTCAGATAAGCAATTTTTTTATACAAATCAGCAATAAAATTCTGTTCAGCTGCAATATGGGCTTTGAGCTGATTTTGCAAATCATTTATCTGTTTGTATTTTTCTGCAAATGCCTCGTCAATTACTCTTAACTGTTCCGAGGTTTCTTCCTCATCGCTTTCTTCATCATCAAACGGCCTATCAAAATCCAACCCATCTGGGATTGGCACAAACTTTCCATCTGCATTTTGGGGTTCATCCTCTAAAATTCGAATGCACGAAAGATTAGGATATTTTAACCATCTTTCTACCTCTTGTATCGTCTCAAAGTTCGAAAAGACACCCGTTTTTTTGAAGTCAGAACAGATTTCGAAAAAAAGAATTTTTCTTATTTTGGGGACAATTCTTAAATTATCAAACTCATATATGATGACTTTTTCATATATTCCGGAACCATAATAAATTTGGCCCAAATTTGCAATTATATATTTTCCGATTTGTTTTAAATTCGTCATACTTTCTCTCCTTTTTCTTTTCTATCGTTAATATGACAGAAAACCCAAAAACAACAAATTATTATACAAAAAAATTGCAATTATAAAAAACATCCGGAAAAATCCGGATGCTTTCTTTTACTTTATTCAAACTCAACTGGGAATCCCATTCTCTCCCAAAGAAATAGATTACATAGCAGCATTGGAACAGAAACGAGACCAGTTGAAAGATCATCTTGATCCTCTGTTACTGTGCAAACCTTTACTCTTCCTGATGGAAGCTTAAAATATACTTTTTCTTTTACTGGTTCCAACAGAGCCAGATTTTCTTTTCCAAATTCATCATTTGGCATTTCGCCATTATAGTATATATTACAATATATCTGTTGCCATTTATTCATTGATTCATTCATTGATTTTTCCCTCCGCTATATCCAAAAGACTTTTGCTGGTCCAACCACAAACTGCGATCAAAAATTCCTCAAGATTGTTATTTAAGATAGCCCTTGCCATATAAAAACCCATTTTCTCTGGCTTTTCGTCATCATTTATAACCTGGTTGTAAAAAGCATTCGCAAAAGCTGCTGCTTTTTCTGGGTTTTTGATAACTTTCTGCAATCTTTCTATAGTTTCTTGATTTGTTTTAGAAAAAGGACTTACTAAGGCTTCTTCTCTTTCCGCAGGCTGTTTGGTATTGCTGTTTATAGTAACCAGTTTCTCAGTATTTTTTGCCAGTCCTTCAAGAGCGTCAATCAAAGCAGGTAACTGATATTCAAACAAATTTTTTCCATACATTGTTTCATGCAATTGACTCATATTCTTTTCTCCTTATAATTCTTGACAAACTTCTTATCCATACCATTCATTATATCTGGCATGAAAGGTTTTTCCGTCAATCAACTCGTCTTTTAAAATCAAAAGCTTTTGCTGCACTGATAATCCATTCAACGCTATATATTTGATTATAATATCAATTCTTCCAACAGGGTCCTTGATATTTTCCTGACGGATTTCACAGATATGATAAGGTTTGCCGTTCATATACTTATCGATCAAGTCCAAGATATGCCGAAAATCACAGGCGCTAAATTCCTCTACATTACCGTAAGCATCTGATTGCGCATTTAAAAACATATTTCTCCTCCTTAGTTACTATTTTTTCAATTAGAATCCCCATTACTTGTCCTTCAAAAAATCCAAAGCCTTTTTATACTTCTCCACTCTTTTTAGATCCTTATCAGTAGGATTAGGAATTCTGGAAATATCCATATTGTGCTCCAAATCAGCTATTTTTACATGTCTTGCCAATTCATTTTCCTTTACTCTCGTCAAATAACCTTCATACGATTCTCCTTTTTGCTTTGTCATAGCAAAAACTGCATCAACAATATCTTCTGGAAAGCCATAACTCCTTAAATCGTCACAAGTAATATTAGAATCTTCGCAAACATCATGTAAGTAAGCGATAATTTTTAACCTTTTAAAAGGTATCAACTCTGCCACTGCTTCCGGATGTCCAAAATAAGGCTGACCTCCTTTATCGACTTGTCCAATATGAGCCATGTAAGCTACATCTTTTGCCATTTTCAACAAATGATCACAATTGAGAGGTTCATGCAGTATATATGACGCAAAAGTTGATTTTAACAATGTCGGACCAACAGAAGAAATAACATCTTTCAACTCTTGCTTATTTTTCGCGCAATGCAATGCCGCACTGACTACTTCCGGATCATTATGAAGCCTCTCACTTGCATGCCGAAAATTTCGAGCCGAATAGCCGATCATTTCAAGAACAAAGAGTTTATTATCTCTCACTTTTTCGGAACCATATGATAATATTCCAAGACTATCATATCCACTAAGAGCGGCAATTCTCAAAAGGCCTTGATCATCACAAACATATTTTCTTAAATACTGTGCTGCATACCATCCCTGCATCTTTAAAAAAGCACTTAAGATATCTCTATCCGTAAGACAATCCTCTGCAATGCATTTGCTGTTTATCGTAATTTCTCCCGATAAAATTTTTCCGATAATGGTCCACTTATCTTCTTTTTTGTAGACTTTTTCAATAGGCTTTTCTTTAATCTTTTCCGGATCGCCGTCACTTACAACTGTTTTAGAAGTGTTTTTTAACTGAAGATAGATTTCTACGTATCGATCTCTTTCTGATCCCTCACTTCCCAAAATATTTTCTTCATAAGCTGCAATCGCTTCTTCTCTGGATTTAAAGGTTGTTCTTTCTCCGTAGCATATTACATCTACGGATAAATTTGTCATCTTATTCATTTTTCTTTCTCCTTATTTTAGTTTTGCCAAGGACCATCATAGCTGTCATCCACAGCATTGTTTTTTCCGCATTCTGTGCAAAACAAGTGCGAGCAAGCTCTTCTGGTTCTTCCAGTTGCATACAAATGACCATTTATCGTTTTGTACTCTTTTTCTGTGAACCATATCGGCTCCAATGGTGCCTCACAATAACAGCAATTGCCATAAGGACCTTGATTTTCCATATATTAATATCCTCCTATTTTCTTTGATAATAAGAATATGAAAGAAAAAGACTAAATGGAAATATGAAAACTGTTTTTGGATTTACAAAATTTTCGAGCATATTGTATAATGAAAAAAGAGAAATCATCTTTTACGAATGCAAAGGATTTATATATATAATATTTTATTTATTTGGAGGAATTTATAATGAAAAAGAAATTTTTATGTGCAGGTTTAGTTGCCTGCTGCTTGTTCGCCATGATTGGTTGTTCTGGCAAAAAAGAAAATGACAAAACAGAAGGATCCAGTCAGGTAGAATCTTCTGTAGAAACATCTGAAGTTCCTGTAAGTAGTGGAAACACAGAAGAGAATACTTCTGAAACCGAGAATGATGGAGAAATTGAAAATGCTGAAGCAGCTACTATTTCTCCCCTTCCCTCTACCATTTCTTTAGAAGAACTTGTAGATTGCACTCTGGCTGTTTCTTTTGAAAAAGATGACATTTTATTAACTGAAGACGGAACTTTGCAGTTAAGAGCAATGGTTTATGATTATGAGTTATTTGACTTGGTAGACGTGTCCAAATTAAAAAAGAATGATATTATCCTGCTTCATAAAGAAGAAATTACTGTGACCTCTATCGAAAAAGCAGAATCAGGAAATATTATTTTAAATGGCGGTCTTGACGTTGGTGGATTTGAGCTACGTACTGATGAGTCTGGAGTGTTCTATGAAACCGGATACAGCGATATGAAGACTTATTACGAAATTGGAGAAATCACTCTTCCCTTTGCTGAAAACTTTAAATTGACAGATACTTCCGATCTTGATAAGAATCCGGCAGAGTATTCTGTTGATGAGCTTTTAAAAGAAGAAAGTGAACATTTCTTTGGTTTTGCGCCTCATAATACCAGTATTGTTATTGAAAACGGCAAGATTGTATCTATGAGTCGCGTTTATACCCCGTAAACTTTGTTTTTGATTTCTCTTTTTTAATCCCAAATTCCTACTGGAATCTGGGATTTTTTTGTACCAAAAATTCAATACCCCAAAAATCTTTCATATTAACATTAACGAAAGAAAAATGGAGGAAGAAAAATGATTCACTTATTGCAACACAACATTACGCCTTACAACAGATTATGCAAAAATTTAGCATTTAATAGCCGCTGCGCATACATTTCTGCAACAGGAACTGGCAAAACCTATGTTGTTTCCAAGTATATTGAAGATCACTTTAATCAAAAAAATGTGCTTGTTTTGGTTCCGACCAATATTATCAAAAATACGTGGCAGGAACTGCTTCCTGGCATTCATGTTATGACTTACCAAGGAATCTCTTTCGGCAACGCTGTTCCTGAAAATCTGGAAGTAATTATTTGTGATGAGATGCATCATCTTGGTGCTGCAGAATGGGGAAGAGCTTACAATGAAATTGTAAAGGATTTTGCGGGCAAAGTCATTGGAGTTTCCGCAACCCCCGTAAGATTTTTAGATGAAGGACGAGATATGGTTGAAGAATGTTTTCATGGTAACTATATCAAAGGGCTGGATCTGCCGGAAGCAATCAATACAGGTGTTTTGCCAAGTTTTCATTACATTACGGCACTATATGATATGCCCGATGCAATCAAGCGTATTTCTAAAAGCAGCGAAGTTACTGATAAGCTGACAAAACAACTTGATTTAGACGCCAGCCGTCACTCTTATCATAATATATTGTCTCAGCACATGAGAAATATTGATCAGAAAATCGTTGTTTTTGTTCCCAGTATATTAAAAATTGATGAAATAATTTCTTTAACAATGGACGTATTCCCGGATGCTAATCATTATGCTGTCCACAGCAATATGAGCAAAACAGATATTCAAGATCATCTTGAATCTTTTAAGCTTTGTAAAAACAGATCATTTTTATATACCGTTGATATGCTGAGTGAAGGCATGCATATTGATGATATTACTTGCATCATTATGTTCAGAAAAACCAAATCACCGGCAGTATATCTGCAGCAGCTCGGTAGAGCCTTAACCTCAAGTGCACCAACAAATCGAGTTTTAATTTTTGATTTTGTTGCAAACCATATCAACCTGAATGTGTATGAAAAAACAAACGAATCTGCTATTCGCTATATAGAAAACGGCATCTCATCTCCTATCAGACAGATCATGGTGACTGATTATGCTATTGAAGATTTAAAGATTTTAGAAAGATTGAAAGAGCTGTTATCTAACAACTGGACTTCAATCGAAGATCAGGTTTTGATTAAATATTACAATAAAGGTACCGGTATAGCAAAATGTGCTGAGCTATTACCAGGCCGCAAACGAGATTCCATTATACGAAGAGCCAAGAGACTTGGACTGGCGAAAACCAAATCAATTTATGGGGACGAACTTAATGAAGATATCCGGAAGTATTATCTTGAACCTGGAGGTCTTGATATTTTGATGGAGAAGTATCCTGATATAAAATATCAAAGTATTGTCAATCGCGCCAATCGTATGGGGATCACTATTAAAGAGACCAAAAAAATATGGACCGAAGAAGAAGATGTCTTTTTGCGAGATAACCCTGATATGCCTCTGGACGAATTGGCTGATCTGATAAATGTTCGGAAAACACAATTGATTTCCAGACGAAATACTCTTGGCATTGCAACCAGAACGAGACATATCTGGACCTCTAATGAAGACAACATTATTATTCAAAATATGCAACTCTCCTCTTTGGAACTTCAAGAAAAATTCTTTTCCAACTTATCTATTTCAACCATTAATGTGCGTCGCAATAAATTAAATTGTAGCCGTCCATTAAGATGGGATAAAGAGACAGTTGATATATTCAGTAAATTATATCAATCTGGTGGCTTTCGAGAAGTTTTAAAACACGAAAAATTCTCGCACATGAATAAGTCTTCTGTTTGCGCTGCAGCTAAAAGACATAATATTTTCAGCCCAAACCATGTAAATCCATGGACGGAAGAAGAAATTAATCTCCTTAAGCACTATGTAAATGGAGGCAAATCAACCAACAAAGAGGATTTGCAAATTGCTTTTCCTGATCGTTCCTACAATGCACTTAGGAACAAAATTAAAGAAATTAAATCCAGGTAACAGAAAACCCCCGACTCTTATTGAGTCCGGGGCTTTTTATTATTTGTCCAGAGTTTCTGTGATTTCTTCCATTAAAGCATAGAATTCACTGCCTTTCATCTCGCGGAAATGTTCTATAGGAAGTTCAAAATCCGCATCTGCTTGGAAGCTACCATACACTTTTCCATTCCAAGAAAACAGCCGAGACTGGAAGGAGTAGATATAGTGAGAAATCAAATCTCTTAACTTCCACGAAGGCTTCGTAGGAGAAACAACTAAACCTTTTTCCTTGCAGGTTTTCACCCAAAGCTTTCCGAGAGGAGAAGCTTTTTTAAAAGACCTGCCATCTGCCTTTAATTGATCTGCGAAATTTTTCTTATCCTGTTTAGTAGGCATAATAATAAGACTATCTACTCTCTGATAATACTCAGGCGATTCGATACCGTTCTCTTCTGCAAATTCCGAATACAGATCATTTATTCTTTTTCTAAGCTGTTCATATTCCTGTACAGCGGCAGCTAAATCTATATTTTTGATTTCAAAAAATCTTTCCATATTGTCACCTCAATTATATTATAAAAATTATTTCTTAATTTCGTATTTTCTCTACCAGCTTTTTAGAATAAATATAATTATTGGAATCTTCGCCATAGCGTTCTTTGATATCCTTTAAACGAACATCAAATCCAACTACACGGCCATTAGAATCAACCATCAGGTCCGCCTCATTTAGAAGACTCAACGCTGCAGATTCATACTCATCCTGGAATTTACCGTGATGATAAATCTCCTGCCAGTATTTATAATCCTGGCTATGCAGCAGGTGACCGCCTCTCATAGAGTGTGCAACATTTCCATATAGATAACCTACATCATGCAATAACCCTAAAACATACATTTCTTCTGGTATCAGACCATATTTTTCAGCATTTCGGTACATATATTCTGCCACCGCTACGATATGCCTCTGCTTGTTCCCCGGAAGAAATAAAGTTGAGTCTTCGCCCTTCAGTAACTTCAAAAATTCCGAAACGTTGATGCGGATTTTATCTGCATCCGGATAATTACCGGCGGAAACCAGTGCAAGTGAATGATCATGATACATGCAAAGTATACGACGACTGTTTTTTAAGGTTGCTAACGGCCGACAATTTGTAGGTAAGGACATCTTGCCAGCAGAATGAGTTGAATAATAATCATGAAACTGCTCATCATATAACTTTACTACCCGATAACGATTGCCGGAATCTCCAAATAATGTAACATCACAGGTTGTTTCTGTTTTGATAAAATCCAGAAATTCATCTGGAAGTTTTGGAATCATCTTACTCATTTGTAATTTTCTCCTTCTCTTTTTCTTTTTGTATTTGTTTGTACACCTTACACTGCTCACAGGGGAAATCAAAATTACCATAAGTAGCAGCTTCACATACAACTTTAGGTTTTTTGCCGCAATGATATACTCGGTTCATACTTTCTCCTTATCTGTAAATACACCAATATCCCCTTGTTTCGTTTATCGGATTTTTCTTTTTCGGGTCAAACATTAACGAGACTCCGCCAATTCCTGTATCGTTTAAAAACGTCACAAGCATTTCTGCATCCTTTTGTTTTTGGCACAAAACAGCTTTTCCATCCGTAAAAAACGTGGAGTCTTCTGTTTGAGTCTTATTTAATCCTGAAATGAAATCAGACCATATTTTTGACACAGATTTATTATCCTGCTCATCTGGCCAAGCACAAAAAGCAAATTTTTCGTTTGTTTTCTCGTTTGTAATCTCATACCAAACATTGTTATTCTTTAAATGCCGGCTATAGCAAAAACCGTCTCCTTTTTTAATTCCGCCAAGAGCTCTTAATTTATCACTTAAGCGCTTTGCCATATAATCCCACTTGTGATAAGCGAGATCAAATACAAGATGCTTTTCATTGGAACTTAATTTCTGATATTCTTCAATGAAATCTTTTGCCAGAGCATAAATTACTTCTCCATTTGCGGATCTGTCCTCTTCGTTCCAAGCGAGTTCATACCTTGTTAAATCTTCAGTAAAATTTCCGTCTTCGAAGAACGGATGAAATGGGTTTTTGATCGCATGAACTGTAATAAATGCAAGCTGTTTTGCTAAAATTACAATATCATCGTCATTTTTCATAATTCGAAAATATTTTGATTTTTCCTTTATTTCCATATTATCTTTTTCCTTTCTTCTCTTCTGTTAATTCCTTATACATCTGATACATTTGATTGCTTTGCTGCTGCAATCGGGATAATTCCTCTTTCAAATGACGGTCACCTCGGTCTTCTCGGATTCCATCAATGATATGAGCAATAAAAACCAACATTGCAATAATAATAACCGTCACGCAAATCAATAAAAGCATTTGATAAGTCATATTCTATTCCTCCTCTTTTCTTTGATATTAAGAATATGATGGAAAAAAGACGTTTGGGTTTATTGCAACAAAAATACCGGCATATTTTTTTGCCGGCATTTCCGTTTTTTAATATTTTTGCAATTATTCGATTTCCTCATGTATTACCAAAGGATATCCGTCCCACAATTCATAGTCAATAACTTTTGACAACTCTGCATAGAATTCGGGATGCTTGATGCGAATATCCTGAATAGCCATAATGATAGGTTCGTTTCTATCTCCCTTAATTGCTATTTTGTTTTTAGCTTCTACCTTCTTTGTTTTCATATCGCTCTCCTTTATGATTCTGGTCGGCTGTTTTTTCAACTATATTCACAAAATACTGGATGTGTTTCCAAAAACGCTTCGCCCAACCGAATGACTTCTTTCCCGAAGTATATCCCATGTATATCCGTCAAAATAGAAATCACCAAATCAAAAGAATCTCTTCCCAACAGATTTAAAATTTCCATCGGCACTCTTCTATCTAAGATCACATGATCCGGGAAAAGAGATTCATAATCCAGCAAATCCCGCGGATGTTGCTTTATAATAACCTTTCCCTGCTTCTCATACTTTTCTACCAATTCCTTTATTAATCTAAAGCGGGACTCCTTATCAAATAAGGGCTCTGTTAAAAGTAAAATCTGTTTTTCTCCCGCTTGGATATGCTGCAGTTGTTCTTTTAGGTTGCTGGTTTCAGGGACAAAAGCTTTAATCAGAATATCTTTTTCTGCATCTGTTAACCGGTCCTCTAAATATTTTCTTGGAACAGCTTTGTGCTTTTTTAACGGATATTGAAGGTTCTCGATTTTGTTTACTTCAACACAATCGCAGTATTTACTGTATCCATTTTGGATGAATATTAAATTATGTTTTGCCAAAAACGCCTTTGTCCGGAACCATTTTTGATCATGATGCCTTGCTGCATCAAAATTTGCAATACTGTTTAATCCATCTTCTACTGAACAATAATGAATATGTTTAGTATTTAGATAACTTCCTATGGGTTCTACATCGCAAAACACATAAATATCACGATATCGCGATAAATTTACCGGAAGATCTCGCTCTTGCAATTCAGCCAACTTGCGGGTCCTGATCATTCTATAGATCATATTTTTTGCAACACATTTAGATGTGCTCAAATATTTGTGCAGCTCTGGAAAATCTTCAGCAGTCTTTTCCTGGTACATATACACCTTTTCAAAAACAGAAACCAGTCTAATTCGATCAATTAGTCGTTCAAAATCTGTAAACAAGGTACTCAAAATCAGGGTCGCCTTACCCTGCTGTTCTTTCGGCAAGGCAAACTCTTTTAGAAAAGCTATATACACATGATAATAAGTGTGACAAATATAAATTCTTTCTTTTTGCATTGTAACTCCTACATTAGATACAAATTTGCAACTTATTTTCCTTTGTAACGTCCCAAGATTCTACAATACATTCCAGGAGCCACTCCTGTTCATTTTGTAAAATATCGCTAACAGTTCCTTCTCTATCAAAAATAGGAGTAGAAATCGAAACGACCATTCCTTTTGGATAACCGGACAGCAGCTCCTGCAAAGTCACATTGGGGGCTATTTCAATTTTTTCAATCTGAAGTTCTGTTTCGGAAATGACCTGCCGTAAAATTTGCTTAACGTCTACATTCTTTTCATTTTCTTCTACTTGAACATACAGCTCAATTTTGTATTTATTTAACATACCTCTTCTCCTTTAGAAATCCTTTCCCCTGTTCACTTGGCGTTCTACTTTTACATTAATTGCCCGGTTGATATCTTCTTTATCAATTCCGAAAGTGTCCATCAGATAATACATTCCCAGCCACACATCGGCCATTTCTTCGATCAGTTCAAATTTGTTATCTCTTCCTCGGATCGCCTTTGAGATTTCTGTCTGAAGCTCTCCCAGTTCTTCCATGACAATAACAGCGTTTAGAATGCCGTCCCTGTTGTTTTTGATATCTGTTACGGTATCCTTTACCATCCGCCTAATCTCATCTTCGTTAATATGCCGGCTTGCGGTTTCCATATTTTTTACAAATAATTCTTTATTCATTTGCTTCCCCTTTACTTAATAATTGCTCTATTTCATGTTTTACAATCGCATAACCCTGCTTCTGTCCCAACAAAACGCACCGGGTAGCTATATTTTCCGTATTTTCCAAATTTTTTTCGAGAGCGTGGATGTCGTCGATCAGGTCAAAATAGAATGTCGTAAATAGGTTGTGCTTATCTTCGAGTCTGAGGGCTTTGTTTTGGATAGCTTCTAAGACCTGAAGCATAGCAAAAACGGACCCGTCTTTTACAGTACCTATATTAGGACATTGCGAAAGAGTATTTTTAGCCGAACAGATTTCTCTTTTTAAGGAGAGAAAGAAATATTGATCAATTGACATTTCTCCCATTTTTCCTGTTTGTAAATCAAACGTTTTAATTTTTTGCATGTGTTGCACCTCTGTTTCTTTCGCACACAGCATTAATGGCCTTATTGATGGCCATATGAAGCCTTGCAGCATCATATTCGTCTTCTGTATAAGTTTTATCAGGTTCCGGGTATAACGTGTAATTTTGAGGCATCCAGCCGCGTTTGATGCGTTCCAAGCATTCTGCCACTTCCTCATCGCTCATATTAACCAGAGCGTCGATATCTTCTTTTTCGTATTCTGTTACAGTATATGTTCTCGCCATATCTCTCTCCTTTTCTTATGGTTCTTTATTGGGGTCCGGCGTATAATCTTTGCATCGATTTGGATTACAAACTACGCAAGTTAACACTTCTCTCCCGAGCTTCGTGCAAGTGTATTTGTAGTCCGGATGACCAAATACATCTCCATGCCACGGAGTTACATCTTCAATTTCGATATATTTACAATTATACATTACGACTCCTCCTTTTTCTTTTACACCAACAATATGAAAGAAAAAGGTGTTACCATTTTCTTTTGCATAAAAAAACTACCTGGATTTTATTCCAAGTAGTTTCTTTTTATTAGTTGCAATTATCAGGAATCTTTTCAACTAACCTGAGACTTACGATCATTTCGTTCATCTCTTCCGCCTCGGCTTCTCCTTCTAAAGTGTTGCCATTTTCATCATGTAGCACGTACTCGAAATAATCCGAATCTTCATCATATCTTAATACGAAATCTTTTTTACTTTCCAAAAAATCATCGCATTCAAAATCAGCAAATCCCAGAATATCTCTACCCATGCAATTTCCACCTATTTCACAGTAAATGTGTCCGAAAAACTCCCATTGCATCAGTGTGATTTCTAAAATTTTAATTCCTTCTCTATTGTTTGGATCCATATTTTTGATCAAATTACTCATTTTTTCCTCCTGTTATAAAATTGCAACAATATCGTATTCCATTACTTTAACAGATAATCCGTCATTTCTTTTTATTTCGAAAGGACGAGACATCATATGGCATTGATTGGCTTCTTCTTTTGTTAATGCCGCTATAACTGTACCGGTAAAAATTTCTCCATTATACTTATACGAAACAAAATCGCCAATTTCTATTTCGCGAGCATTACCTGCTGGTGAACTTGTATCATCAACAAATTGATTGTAAAACTCTTCCCATTCAGCCTTCTTTTCACTTAAAGTCTCAACCCAATAATCATCTGCATTGTCATCCTGCGGCTCCCACTGAAAGAAATACCAGTCAGGACCCTTAAATGTTTTTTTAGAATACTCATACCTTGGTTTATAAGAGGAAGAATGAAAATCATAATAAGGACGACTATACGCTTTCCAATCCACAATTGCATCAAAATCTTCTTGTGTTTCACAATAATAAGCACCATTAACGCACTTAAGATCTTTTACTTTCCTTTCGAATTTCAAAGCATTTTCATGTAGTTCGGCCCGGTCTTTTTCCTCGTAAATTTCACCATCGCTGGTTTTGTATTTTGTTTTTTCTACTACTACTTTTGTTACGATTTCTTCCATACTTATTCCTTTCTGATTTGATATCTTATTGCTTAAGTCCCATCAAGATTTCGTACTCCTCTGAGCGTTGGTTAACTTCTTCCATATCGAGCCACTCTTTATAAGAATAGCCCTGTTCCTGCGCACGCTTCCATCGTCCCTGCTTTTCGATTTCCTTTTCCTGCCTGTATTTAATATCGCGAATTTCTGCAGAGACATTCATAATCAGATTGTCCAATGTTCTGCAAATCCTTTCACTGGCAGTTAAATTATCTGCCTGACCTGCTGCAGCCTGCTTTTTCTCCAATTTCTCGATATACCGGTCTGATTGTGCTGCAGAAATGTAATCTGCAGCTACCCAGTCATTGATTTCTGCTTCTGTATAACATTTCTCACCACAAATAACAACATATATGTCATTGATTTTGGCACGTTCCTTTTCAGCCTTTTTTTGATATTTTTCTTTGATTTTTTCTAACTCCATACGAACCGTTTCCAGCGACTTTATTTCTTCCATGTAAGTGCTCTCCTTTTGTTATTTTAATCAGATTAATTATACTGCATGATAGAAAACCTACCATGCAGCATTTTGTGGCTATTTACCGGCCCGTTCCTTTGCAAATCTCTTTGCTCTTGTATCGGTCAACCGATGTATATTGTTCTTGATCTTCCATTCTGACAGATCAACCTGCCATTCATCGTACAGTTCCATATAAGGAGAAAGCAGCGCTGCTTCTTCCTTTTCTCTCTCATCTAAATAGAAAAGAGCCTTATTCAGATACCGTACAGCCTGAGCATAATCAACTTGATTATTGCCTAATTTAAAACTTCCAAGCTTTTTATTGTTGATCGCATATCGCAGCCAAACAGAATTTAAGAATGTCAGATTCAATACTTCATTTGGATAAATTTGAAGGTTAGCTTTTGCGCTCTTACCGGTCTCCCAGTTAGGATCCTTTTCGGCAGAAAGGAAATAATCAAAATCTGTTCCTACCAGTTCGCATTTGTAAAAGCTTCTGAGGTAAGCCTTTCCTTCACTTTTGGCATCTCCCCAATGAGATCGATAATTTACCTTTATTTCACCAATATCATACCAGCGTTCAATCAGATGACTTAATGACTTATAAACCTCGTAAGGGGTTAATCCTCTTATATTGATACTGCATTTTTCATAATTTTCAATCTCAATATCCTGATGATCCAATACAGGAGGACCCTGTAACTGTTCGCCGGGCGTAGTGCTGGTTGTAGTTCTTCTTGAAGTTTCCGTTTCTGACAAAACTGTTTCCTTTACCGTAAAACTATAAGGATATTCCAGATAATAAACACGATAAATATCGGTCCGGTCAATCAAGTTTAAAGGATAAACAGTGCAATCTGCTAAAGAAGCATCATGCGTTCTATTTTTCTCTCCTCTTCCTCTGTCGTTATTCCAAGCTTTATATCTGGTAGACTGACCGCTAAAATCTCTTTCATACCGGTCATCTCTGGTAATATGCATGGTAGTTAAAACCATATCGCCAACCATAAACTGCAGCTGCGTTCGATCTACAATGTCAGAAAAGCTTCCAAACCGGTTATCTTCCAGCCAAGCATCTGCCATGGAAAAGAAAATATAAGGATTGGGAGCCAAAAAAGAAACCTTTTCCGGAATAGAGATCATTTTTCCGTCATCTAAAATTCCCTGCAGGATTGCAAAAATGAAATATCTGCTTACAACTTCTTCTTTGGATGAAGATCGCACTTTATCAAAATCTTCTTCCTGCTCAACAGATGTCTTTTTATTGTAAAAAACATTTTCATCAAACAGGCTGATACGTTCTTCATCCGCCCAGCCAACAAATACCTGCTCATTATTACGGATTAGTATTCCGATAGTTTTTCCATGGAATTTTTCATAAGTATCCAACATGTTTGCTACCGTTTCAGAGGGAAGTCTGATCAATCCGGATTTACTTACTTTTACAAAAGAAATACACTTTTTCTGAGGAAGGAAAGTATCCAGAATATCTTCTCTTGCAACCAAAGCTCTTTCAAAATACTTTAAATCTTCATTTGAGCCGTCAAATCCATAAATGGATAGCATCTTACCCATTTCTTCGTCCAGGTACCTAATTTTTTGATGAACTACAATTGCTTCTTCTACCGGAGAAGTTTTTCCGTCGGACAACTTTGAGAATTTTACTGCCTCGCCATGATAGCAACGAATACCGTAAATTTCAGTATCCAACATAAATAACTGATTCTCCAGATCTTCTTTCATAGCCTGAAGCTCGCGCTTCTTCTGCTCAATTAAAGCAAATTTGTCTTTGTATGCCGCCTCCAACTCCTGCTTTAATTGTTCCAGTTTTTCCTGCTTTTCTTTTTCTAACTCTTTGATCTGATTTTTGGCATCTTCAATCTCATCTTCCTTTGCTTTCATACGATCCTTTACGCCTGAAACAGAAATATCTTCGGTTCCTGCAGGAATCAGCGAAGTTCCTTCTGTAGCCCCCAGAGCCTTCAGAGCCGAAACCGGCAGATCATCGTAACTTTTAAATTCAGCAACCGAAAGAAATTCCAAAGGAATTAAGTAAGGCCTCTTATTATCGCAAATAACTGCGTACCCATCGCCGATATATAAAAGAGAAAACGACTGATCTAATGCTTCATAAAACTCATGGACTTCCTTGAGGTCTTTAAATCTGGACCATCCCCAAGAGGAATCATACAAATCCTGCGCTTCGCTAAATCCAGGAATTTTATTTTGCATGTTGTAAAAGCATTTTGCTTCTGAATCCGGGAATAACTCTTTCCAGTTATTTGCGTGCTTCTTATTCAGATGTTCGGACCATCTGTTTTCGATGTAATATTTGCCATCATCTGTTTTAAGCCAAGCGCCTAAAGCTTCAATATCTTTTATCTTGGCCGTTCCGATGCTTTTGTGCTCTTTTCTTACAAAACTCATCGCCATCCTCCTTTGTTATTCTACTTCTATTCCATCTTCTTTCATTAGCCGTTTGCATTCTTCCAGTAAAGCTAACCAATCCGGGGCAATATTTTCCGGATAATTGTATATCTTCGAATACTCCTTATTCGGGATATCCCACTTAAAAATATAGTTAGACTGGATTTTCATACCGGCATTTTCAAAATCTTTGAAGAACTGGTTCATCTTCCACCAATAATCTTCCCCTTCAAATTCTGCTTTTTTCGCAGATTTTCGCAATCGATAGCGTTTTTCGAATTTTCCATCCGGATCAACAAGCTCTCCTTTTATCCATTCATAACCATTTCCGATTGTGTTAAACAGATAGTTGAGGGCGTGCTTTCTGGTTGGGCATAATTTTGAATGAAAATCTGCCAAAAACTGTAACGTATCTTCTGATTTCATATTAATAATCTCCTTTTTTCATTTCGATATAATAAATATGAAAGAAAATGCATCCTTGAAAGGATACATTTTCTTTTTTGCATAAAATAACTATGATATTAATCAGTCCCAATATGCGTTGATACAAATTCATCCCGCATCATCTCAGCACATCTCATTCCTTCTACTCCTTTGCTGTAAAAGCACACTCATTTACTGCTTTCTTATCTAATGTTTTTCCATCACCTAAGAAAAATGTTGCCTTCTCAATATCTACATACCTTCCGGAAATAAATCTCCCAAGCTTAACGCATAAATAATCTGCATCTCCATACGAATTATTCCTTGGGTATTCGAGTAGATATTTACATCTGGCACAACATTTTTCCGGAATGTTTTTGGGGTTCACCATACACGTCACCTACCTTGAAAACGGACGCAGCTGATCGTTAAAATATTCCCAGCTCATCTGTCCGCAATCAAACCGAATATAATTCCAGTCACTGGAATTATATAAAGGGGGTCTTTTTTCAACTCCAACCGTTCGCAACAGATTATGTCGATTTTTCTCGTATATCGGAATGTCCATCACAATTTTGATTGCTTCCGGAGAGAATCCGAAAAGCTGATACAAATGCCTTTTAGCGACGTTCTCATCCAAAATTTCAGTGCCATGTGCGATTTTTAAATTATTATACTGAGCCCGAGAAACATTTTCTTTTAATTCATAAGGAATCCATTCCTGTTCCTTTTCCAGCTTTTCTTTTAATTGCAAAATCTGTACCTGTAATTTTTCCTTTTCATTAACAGCAGTAACCACTTCCTGATACCGTCTTTTGTTAATCTCATCTCGAATCTCTTTTGCAAGTCCGGAGGTGTTTTCCTTATAAAACTTACAGAAAATATCCTTATCGAAATCACTCTCCATGTAGAATTCTTCGATAACTTTATATTCTTCTGCAGAAGGATAATAACCGGTTCTTTCTTCAAATTCCTGCAATAACATATTACTCTTCTCCTTTTGTAATTTCTTCCTGTTTGTAAATAATCCCCAATCTATTGTGAGTTATTAAAATACGATCTCCAATTTCAGATTCCACCCATTTTTCATAAGTAACCGCTTCTTGCGTATTGTCATCATAATGAACCATATATCTTTCGGATCTTTGCCAATCTCGTTCATTGGACTTCAACGTGTAATTGTCGTTCCAATACGGTTCCTTACCGGTTCCTTCTGATTTATATTCCTCAACATCAAACCATTTATCTATGGTGTAATAATACTTGGTGGCGTATACCGGTTGCTGCTTATATACCGGTTCCTGGCTTGTCTCTGTATATGTTTCTGTTTTATATACGGGAACCTTTCTTTCATTTTTAGTGAAAGTGCCGTTTCCGTTATCAACATAATCATATTCTGTATTATAATGACTGATTACCTGCCTGGTTTTTACTTCCGTAACAGTTTCGTAATGATCAATTACAGAGACATATGTTTTGAGTTCTGTTTTTTCTTTATATACCTTTCCACCGGCAGGAACGCTCCAATCACTTTCCTGCACAGTTCTCATTTCTTCAACCACAATGGATCTCATCCATGAAAAATCAGAAACAGAAACCGTTTTCTTCATAGGATAAAATAAAAATGTTAACAACCCTATTGCCGCAAGAATACAAAAAGTAGAAATAGAAAGCTTAAAATTGCGCATTTTTTTCGCATTTTTTTTCGCATTTTTTCGCATTCTCTTTTTTTTCGATATTGTTTTGCTGAGACGCAGGTTCTGGAAATTGTGTTATAGCCGCTTTTTTTACTGAGCTTGAAGGCTGAGGTTCTGGCCGCAACGATTTCATCCCATACTCGTGAGTCGCTTCATCTTTTGGAGCTCCACAAGCACTGCAGAAATCATCGGACCAGTTGTTTAACTGATCGCAATAATTGCAAACCCAATCTTTATGATTGCCGTCACACTCTTCTTTTGATATCCCGGCCTTTTTTAATTCCTCATCCGTCACCACCTCTTCTACTTCTCGAAGGTAGTATTTTACAGTTTTTGATTTTTGTTTTCCACAATTGGGGCAAACATCGACCAAGCCATCAATATCTTTCGTTCCGCATACTTCGCAGGTCCAATAACCTTTAACAATTACACCCATCTTCTTTTTCCTCTTTCACGATGATTCTCTCTTTACTTGGGGCTCCCAACGTTTTAGAATCCGGCATAGTGTAAATCACTTCTACATCTTTTTGCTGCGAATGAATTTCAACGCCATTATCTTTTAACCGTTCAATAAGAGTATTAATTGCGATTGTAAACGAAGCTCTGGTTCTTGGCTCGCTAAGCAGAGTTTTATCTATTCCGTTTTCATCACACATATGACGCAGCCTGGAATAGAATCTAATTTGCTTCTGAGTTGGTTTTCTGCATTCTTTTTCGACCAAACGATCCATACCGGGTCCGTAATAATTTAGATTTCTGCTATGATTTAATTTGTAACTCATTTTGCATCTCCTTTTTTCTTTTGCTATCTTTAATATGAATGAAAAATACATCTTTACAGGTTTATTTTTGTAAAAAACGCCCAGCTTTCACTGAGCGTATCTACTTATTTTTTGATTGCAAATTTTAAATAACAGGTATGCTGGATACCCATTGCTGTATTTACATCTTCTTCGCAGACATTATACAATACATTAGCTTTTGATACTTGGTCGTTGTTTATGATCGTGTATCCCTTTTTTCGCAGAGCTGCGAGATACTCCTCTCTTGTCATTTTTTATCTCCTTTTTACCTTTTTATTGTGTCGTTTCTTCCGTCAACCCAGATTTCCTTTCCACATATCTTACATTGATATAGCCGGATAGAATATCTAAGATTGTTTTTTATTTCTTCTGCAAATCCAATTTGCTCAAATTTGTGTTTATGAAATGTAGCAAAAAACATTTTCCCTCCTGCTGACGCTACATCGGTATAACGATATAGTTTGTTACGTTCTGTATTCTGTAGGTACATTGTAGCCCTTTAAAAATTTCTTAACAATCTGCTTTCCGACAATCCAATCGCCAATCGTTCCAAGCGAATAATGGTTGCATCCTGTTTCCTCCGGGAAATTAGGTTCAAATTCGTGGAAACCCATGTAGTTAATCAGTTCCACGCAATAAAATTTCTTCTCTTCCTCTGTCTGAGGAATATAATCTTTTCCATAACCTGCGTTAGTATTTACCTGCTTTCTCGTCTTGTTTGTTGGATTTAAATAGTCAGATAGATCTACATAGCATTTTGCTACGATCATCGGTTTTTTATATTTACCGACATAATCAAAAATTTCTGTTTCCAGAAAAATCACATGGAAACAATTTTCCGAATCTGCTTCACTGATCAGACACCCTCCATATTCTAAGAAATTTTTATCGCCGTAATTTTCCCATTCTTTCATGTTTTTCTCCTTTGTTATTGTTTATAGATATCTCCTTTGCTTCATTTTTTATTTTCATTGGCAAAATGTTTGAGTCAATTTCTACAAATTGTCCACATACCGGGCAAATTACGCCATAACTTGTTCCTTGATGATCCGGATATTTGAAGTGATAATGTTTTTTAATGTCGGAACCTTCAATCTCAAGTTCGCTGCCACAAAAATCATTTTTTCTTCCATAACCAAATCCATTTTTATCTAAATACTGCTTGCACGTTATTCTCATTGGAAAAACGCCTCCAAAATGATTTTCTTTAATGATTTTCATTAACCCATCTCCTTCATAAGTCCTGTGATCTGATAAAAAGTAGGCTTTATCTTTTTTGCTCTTAACTTGTCAACGGCAGCTCTGAATTTCTCATGATCGCAAAGATCATACATATGATGATAGCTAAAATGCTGCATTACCTCATTTTCGATTTCTTTTATTGTTTTTTCCCATGGAAACATTTTTTGTCCTCCTACTCTTCTTTTGTTATTTGTTGTTCTCAGCCGCTTCTGCCTCTTCTATCTCGTCCATCAGATCCTCCAGAACACTCAATCGTCCTTCTTGGTATCCCAAAGACCAATACCCATGAATTGACAGATTTTCTTTACGAGACTCATAATCTTCGATTTTCTTTCTTGTACGATCGATTTTATGAACTATTTGCGCTTTTGTCATAGACATTTCCTCCTATTTTCTTTGATACAGAAAATATGAAAGAAAAACGCATCCATAAGGATGCGTTTTTGAATTTGTTGCAAAATTATTTAATTATATTTTTCTTTCTCGCTATTCCGGAATGTCGAAAGAATACCCCTGACTTACTAAATCTTCATAACTGTCAAATCCATATTGTATCGCCCTGATATATAGATAATCCTCAATAGGCATTTCTCCAACATTCGTTTTTATCATCTTAACTGGTTTATCCATATTTTACCTCTACTCCGAAATAAATCTTCTACAAAATGTAGATTGTCTTGTTTTTTACAGACACATGATGTCTCTTAACGGATATTCATATGTTATATAAACAGAATCAGTTCTGTCGCAAAATTTATGATCCGGTCTCAAATAAAAGCCTCCAATATGCTCCGGGGTTCCTTCATAGTACCAACGATCATGCTTTTGAGAAACGATATGATTTGTTGTATCGTCCTTTGTATATTCACGAACACAAAGATGACTTTCAAGAAAATAACCATACCGTTCTGCCTTTTTAATCTCCTTTAAAAGATCTTTTAATTTTTTGTTAAACGCTTTTAAGTCAGAAATCTTCAGATTCTCATCATGATTTAATTCCGCTTTTTTCTTGATGATCATTTCACCATTCGCTAACTTTTTTGTTATTCTAATTCCCATTTCGTAACTCTTCATAAAAAACTCCTTATGTAATAAAGCAGATGCAACACCGTGTTGCAATTTACAGTGACTGGAATTATACCCAAAATTTGTGTATCAAAATGTAACGTATTAATAGTTTCAAAATTGTTCCTCCTTTTTTCTTTCGTTACAAACAATATGAAGGAAAATAAATTGTAACATTCAAATAATACAACTCTTCACTGTTTCTCACTTTTTCCAACTTCATAATTAGTTTGTTCGACATTTAAACGAGCAATTTCTGCTATTGCTTTTAAATACAAACATTCGCTTACTATCTTTCCGTCTGCATTACAATTGACCCCATCCAAAGAATATTTACAATAATCAGCCATAAAACATCTACTCATGTTCGTCATCTCCTACTTCTATTATAAATATGAATTTCAGATTTAGTAATGTCGCTGCGACAAGAAGAATGCTCTATACCGTGCTTTCCGAAGCAGTTTACGAACTCTTCTCTCATATTTTCTGGAATATCAAACCATCCATGTTTCCAACTACGGATTAAGCATAAATTGGAATCTAAATACATTTGTTTTTCTTCTTCTGTTTTTGCTGTTACTAAAAAAGTTAATTGCCTGGGTTTCCTTAATTTAAAATTCAAACCTATGCCCTCCTTCTTAAAGATAATATGATGGAATTTAAAAGAAAAACTTCCGGAGGTTATCCGGAAGCTTTTTATCTGAAGCTTATCCCATATTTCTTATTCCTCATCATCGCTTTGAGCGCTTTGGTTCTATTATACTGTATAATTTCTTGTTTCGTAATGCTTTCTTTGCAAGTAGAATGTTCTGCACCGCCGAATCCAAACTTTTGGATAAATTCATCGCGCATATTACTTGGAATATCAAACCAACCAAAATTCCAATTACGAAGCAAGCATAATCCGGAATCCAAAAAAGCTTTTCGCTCGTCTTTTGTACTGGCTGAAATCAAATAAGTTGTTTGCTTTGCTTTCTTCATATATTTGAGCCTCCTTATTAATCTCGCCAATAACAGTACAGACAACTGTGAGGACACCTATGCTTATTGTTTAACAACTCTGTTTTGCAAGAAAGACAATGACATCCATTTCTGTTTTGCATATTTTCCTGCATGATTGATTCTGGAAGCCCCATGATTTGAAGATCTTTTGCGGAAATACAGCCAAAAATTTCAAAGATGCTAAGTCCAGCCTGTTTTGCCAGTTGATACATTCTTGTTTCAGCGCAGATCTCATATCTTAATCCGGTTCCACGTAATGTTTCGATAAGAGGCCACAACTGATGCTCAGAAGGTTGAAAGCCTTCATATAAGCATGGTAACCCTGCCTGCATAAAACGATCTTTTACGTGCTTATACTCATCCATAACGGAAATCCGGATGCGACTTACGCCGGTATTTAAATAAAAGAAATACTGCAGCACAGACAAAAACTTAAGCATTCCGTCTGCGTTTGGAATAATCGGATCGATTCGAAGCACACAATTCTGTGCTGGGAACCCAGATTGAATTAATCTTTTTAACGCATCCAACTGTGCGAAATAAATCGGAACATTGGGTTCCATTTTTGTGGCACCGTGACCGGTACAGGTACAATGAACAATCGCCGGTTTATTTAAAGAAAGCACCGCTTCTATGAATTTATCGGTAATGTTCTTCGTGACCAACACGACTCCATCTACTCCATCCATTTTGGAGAGCCAGGACAAATCAATCCCAGCATCTCCTCTTTCTGTAATTCCTATTTTCATGAGATCCTCCTAAAATTTTGCGGTTTTAATAACTTCTGTCGGAACCTGGATTGTTCTCCATTTATCATAAGGAAGAACAAATGTAATATACTCCAAGCTTATCGGACATAAATCATATGGGAAATCCAGCTCAGCCGGCCGTAATTCACTTGAAGATTCAATATCAATATTAAACTCTTTAATTTCGGTTATATTTTCCAACATTTCTTTTGTGATGTTTTTTACTTCTGGGAAAACATCATAAAGAAGATTTCTCTGCTCAATGGCAACAATACAAGGATCCTCTTTGTAGACACCGCCGCAAAATTCCTCGAAATCGAACTGTACTTCCTTTCCATTCATCACCATGGTATAGCTGCCAACAGAAATAGAATCTTCATCCAGGTCAACCGGTCGGTTGAACTTAACTCCGGCATACATTCTGATACACAATGGTAAAGTGAATGATTTTGCTTCTTCGTAAGAAGTGAAGATTGTCTTGCCAAACTCAGAAACTTTCCACTGCCTAATGTTGTTTTCTCTGCTTTTTACAGAAACATAACAGCCTTTCTTATTGACGCTATAACCAACAACTTCAAAGGTACCAACTACCTTTTTTCCATTGACAGTCCAAATTCTGTACACATTATCTCCTACTGCTACCGGAAGGCTGTTTAATACATTTTCTTCTACAACATTCTGTATAAATTGTTCCATATTTGCCTCCAATAAATATCATTGTTTTAATGTTGAAAATTCTGGTTTTTCAATTATAAAATTAACATTCTGAAAAGCTTCTTTCGGGATATCAACTTTGCTCCATTTTTCGTATGGAAAACTAAAGC
This sequence comes from Acetatifactor sp., assembly GCA_045579545.1. GTDB lineage: Bacteria > Bacillota > Clostridia > Lachnospirales > Lachnospiraceae > Acetatifactor. Next base: position 29,828 of record JAZNMF010000036.1, read on the forward strand.
TGATTTTTTCAATGCTTACCGGACACAAATCATCGCCAGATACAAAAATGTGAACATCATTAATTTCTTTTATTTTTCTCAGTTTTTTTATTGTCAATTCAGATATATTCTCGCACGCTTCTTCTTCCAAAGAATCAAAAGTTGTACATATTATACGTTTGTTTCTGCAAATTGATTCTGTTGCGTCACTGCAAGCTATTGTTATTTTTTCGGTATCTAAAGTCATAGTGAACGAATCAATTGTAGAAGCAAGATCCAAATCAAAATTAACAGGGCGATTAAATTTTACCAAAACCGTTACTTTCATATTTAGTGGCGAAATGGCTGCTTTTGCATCGTCAAATGATGTGAAAATTGTATGTCCTATTTCTGACATAAATCCAATTTGTTCTTTTTTGTATCTATCTCTATAACAAACATAAGTCGGAAAATCACTGTACATAACTCCATTAACTCTATATTCAAAAATTTCAGGTTTATCCTGAATTGTATGAATACAGTAAATTTTATCACCAGTCATTAAAGGAGAAATATGAAGCCTCCCTTCTGATTCTGCATCTTCTAATTTTCCAAGCTTTTGAAGAGCCTGCATAACTTTATCTTTTTCTTTCAAACAATAAGAATCTGGACATAATTCCATCTGTTTTGTAAAACGTTCCATATATTTTCCTCCATATTATCCAAATTGCCGTAGGCGGACACTTATACCAGAACAGTATCGCTTCCGGCAATTTTCTTAATTTTTTCGCTGCGCGAATGATTTAAAAAGATTCTTTCTTCAGATGGACTGCCTGGCCGCATTTATCACAATGCGAATTTTCGCGGTAAATCAATATATGATAATGGCAATTCGGGCAAGACCCAACATATCCGCCGGTCACTCCTGCCGCATGCTTTACTGCATCTATAACTTCTCGCTGCTTCATCTTTTCAACTGCTGATCTACATTCTTCTACAGAACCAATAGACTGATATTCATCCCAGGCTTTAGAATCTTCATTTGTCAAAATACAAAAACCATCATGGGATTCTCCCGCAAATATTGTTTCGTAAAAATATTGTATCAAACCAGCAATATTTGTTTTAGGATTAAGTTCCTGGAGCTTAGATTCAATCTCTTTGTATTTCTGTAGCTCTTCTATAGCCCTTGCAGCTTCCCGATGAGCAATTCGGATTCTGTCGCTATTCAATTTATAGTCGTACCCCATCATTACTTCAATAATTTCTTCAGCTTGCATTTTATATCCTTTCTGTGTTTATATTGTAGCTGGCTTCATATTATCAACAATATGATCTAATATACGCCACGCATAACAGTTCATAAAATTCTCCTCCAGAGCCTTTTTCATAAAATCAAATAATCCGGTAGCACCACCGTTTGCTTTGATTTTTGTTTTCAAACACAAAAAGACATATTCGCCGCCACAGTCCTCTACAAAAACCGTCTTGGTTATATTATTTTTAGTTACCTTTAGCAGCTTATTGTTTCCTTCGATTGTTGAGAATGTAAAGGAATCTACACTTTCCACATAGGAGCGAAAAACGCTTGTACAACCATTCTCATCTTTGGGATAAACTTTATTTTCCTTTGTAAATGTATATTCTTTTACTCTCATATCTTTTTCTCCTTTAATGTAATGGTCCCAAAATACAGAAATAACCAACCGTAGATGTTACATTTTGTTAACTCCTCCGGTTTATAATTTGGATCATGTTTTGGCCAAAGCCATGGTTCTTTTAACGATATCTGGAAAAAATAAGTTTTGCTATTCTTCAGAATTGCAAAGGTACCATGTTTTCTGTAAAATTTAACCCGCTTACTCATAATACTTATTCTTTTCCTGTCTGCGTTTTGCGTTGCCTACAGATTTATAACCTTTTCTGGGGCGATATTTTGCGCAAGTCTGGCAGCGACCATTCTGCGCCGCGTCCTTATATTCCTTTTTGCATTCTCCGTGACAAATATAATACTCACAAGGAGCTTCTCTGAATTTAGCCATTTTTTCTTCCTCCGTTCATGTTTTCTAAAACCTCTGAGTCCGTAATAATCAACAGTCCGCCTCCTGCAGACAAATTCCGCTCTTCGCATTCCTGTTTAGATGCCAGTCTACCTACAGGACAATGAGCAACATCACAATAACCGGATCCGCATTCATGTTTACAGTGATGGCCATTATTGATGTCCCAAAAATCACCGGTATAAACATATTTTCCGCATATTTCCCTCATTACATAGATAGGAACAATATCAATTTGTTTTTCCATATTTCCTCCTTTTTTCTTTTTTTGATACAGTTAATATGAACGAAAAAAGACTTTTGCATTTCTACAAAAGCCTTTTTTTTGATTTGTTACCACTGAGTTTCCTTATCAAATACCATGATATCTTCGTCATCGCAACCAAGCTCCTCTGTGAGCTCTCCAACTCTTACCTGCATGGCATCTTCTCCCAAAACAGATTCCCAGACATCGTTTCCTTCCAAATCTGTGTAGCACAAAATAAATTCCATATCTAATCCTCCATAATTTTTCCGGTTTTTAAATCCTGAAGCAGAGTCGTATATACGGCTAAAGTAACATGATGATCATGTTTTCTTTGCTCGTGATACCTCCACCAAGCAATAGATAAACTATTGATTGGGGCTTCCCTTTCTTTAGGATTGGGAGTTCCATTACCTGCGGATACAGTTAAAACTCAGTAACTCTGTTTTAAAAAAACAGATCACCGCATAAAAACCAACAACAGGTAGGTGCGGGTGCATCGCCGTCACGGGCAGGAACTGTTGCCTTTCCCGTAACACCAAGATTCTTAATACCTTGCGGATTTATACAATCCTGGATATTAAATAATAACCTTACGCGGCAGTCTGCAACATACTGACTGTCGTTTTTAAGGTATATAACGTACTCTGTACAGCAGGCGGCAATCCTTCAATACCTGCATTTTTATAGGCACGCAAGAAGTATCTTGCTCCGATATTCTGTGCTGCGGAAAGATCACAATTATAGATCTTTCCACTTGGAAACCGGCAGATACTGTAGTTATCAGCATTTCTGGTTACCTGACCGGATCCGTCAAATGCAAGTTTAGAAGTATTCCAGGCACAAACCCGGGAGATTCTCATTCCCATACGGTGTGCCTGCAGCTCTACGCGTTTCTGCACATCCAAAGCACGCCACATATGGATCCTCTCCCGGTATTTGTGGCTGCCACGCTTTTTGCCGGCACGGTCAAGATACTCAAAAACAATACAGTCCACATCATACAATACTGCAATACGCATTAATTCCCTTACCGTATTGATTGATAAGGTTTTGTTAGCATCCTTGACCCATCGGTATACGCATTTACTTTTCTTGCCGGCCTGCTGATACATGCGTTTCCTGTTGATCGCATGACTAAGACGGCCTTCGTCACCGGAAAGGCGTATAACGCCTTTCGCATGGACAGAACCATCACTGGTCATGACGCACCAGGAAGCCGGCGCGTTGATACCAAGATCTACAGCAAGCACTCTATGCTCTAATAGGTCTGGAGAAACAAGATCTTTCTTTTCCTCAAAACAGAAACGTACATAATACCGATTGCCTTTCTGCTCGACTACAGGAGACAGTAATTTCCTGGTCTGCGTTAACCGGTAAATATACTTCGCATCTGAAGGTTTGATATGGAAATAATACCAGTCCCATGTTTTGCCATTGTAAAATTTCAAACCAAGAATACCCTTGTCAAGATCCTTAAAATCGCGTTCCTGTTCGTAGAAGGTAAGCTCATAATGCTCCGGCAGACCAAGAACAGGTTCACTGTCACGCTCCGAAACAGGAAGGACTTCCCAGTTTTTGTGGTTAGACAGATAAGAGCTTACAATGCCAAAGGCATCAGCGATAACTGCCCTTCTCATATAAGAGGGCATATTTAAGAAATCCACATCAAACTGGGTATATTTTGCGGTATTGTCCTTTGTTGAATGGATCAGCTCATCAACCCTGCGGCGTTTGCTGCATAGAGATTTTAAACCACATAAAATATCCCATTCATTCAAAACGACATCTACACAAAACCGCAGGGCTTTCAGACACAGATCGCTGGTGTGTTTTATCAGATCAGAGTCTACTCTGACCGGATCTGAAAACCGCATGGTTTTCTTATCTTTTATAACAGGCAGCTGACTTTTCAATGCTACCGTATAACAGGTATTAATTTTCATAGCAGACTCCTTTCTGAAAATTAGTTGTTAGGGTTTAAAATTCCTTTTGGAACTCCAATCCTTTAAATGAAGGCTTTTTCCCATGTACCAGCTACGCCGGACCCCGAGCAATTTTATTGATGCGAGGTTTGTACATGGGCGTTTTTATCATCCGGATTCAGCTGCATATGCTTGTCAAAATTAAGATTTTCTGTTTTGATGTGGTCATTTATTAATTTGATAACACTGTCTTTCATACACTTCCTCCTTATCTGTTGTGAGACGCTGCAAAATTCAAAGCTCTTTGTTTTAGTGTTTTTCCATCATTGGCATATTTGATCGGGAAATTATGCGTGCAAACGCCACCACCGCTGTGAATTCCGTCTTCTTCAAAGATTTCGGAAGCCCAGTCGGTTTCAATGATACCGTCATAATTATAGGTTCTTTTTACCATGACCGTATAAGTCCCGTTTTCGTTCTCATATACCTTTGCTCTTTTTCCTTCCAGTATTAATTTTCCCATATTTTCTCCTACTTCTGTTCAGTACTTCTCCTTATCGAAGTTTTTTAAACGAAACGCAATATCCATCTTCGTATTTAACGAAATAAATGCGATTTTTGTATTCAATGATCTTTACAACTTTATGAACCTTTTTATCGTAGCTTTCGCATACAAGAGTAGTTCCTTCAGAAACAACTTCATCTAAAACAGGCTCTTTGTGGATCTGCTCCATAAGATTATCGATTTCGCTTTTATTGTTTCCGTAATAATTTGCTAAACTGGCTTCAGAATGATTTTCCAGAATATCAGTTACAATATTCTTTGTTTGTCTCGCTAACTCTTCTACCTTATCGGCGGCAATGCCGTCCAATCCAGAAATCTTATCCAGCTCTTCGTGAATGATGGAAATATTTCTTGTCATCTTACTCATTGAGTTTTACCTCCTTAGTGATTGTTTGGGTTAATTTAATCCGGCCTCGCTCATTAGCTCCACCAATCTATCGTCAGAAACATCCAAAATTTCGCAAGCGAGATCCTCTGCTGTCCCGTTGTCTCCAACCGTATACAATGCGCTTAATACTTCGTCTATTGTGATGACTTCTCTCATTCTTCCTCATTCTCCACTTTCTGCAGCATATTGACGTCTATGATGCATTCTTCGATTTCGTGTTCAAAAGATTCATCTTTCCCTGGATTTTCCGGGTCATAATCGCAGTTTTTCATAATAGATTTAACGCGGGCTTCTGCTTTTTCTACTGATGGCTGAGGACTGGTGTAAAAATCCACACCAAATCGAGTTTCATGCCGGCAGGTTAAAATGAAAAGCTTGCGCATATCAGCTTTATGTTTGTTATTCATATTTTCTTCCTCTAAAATCGATATTTTGTTTTTAGTGATAAATGCCAGCCCTAATATTTTCATGGCTGTTTATAAAATTTTTTATTGTGTCTTCTTCTGCCTCATAAAAATAATAAGCATATCTATACCATCTTTGATTTGCCCATTTTATAAATTTTTGAAAAGACGAAATGTATGTTTTACCAACAATATACCAAAAACCCTGTTTATCAGTTTTTTCATCAACAACATCTGCTACAAAAAGATGTAATCCGCCTGGTAATATACAATTTTCTTTCGTTGTCTTCTCTTTTTTCACTTTAGTTTCCTCCTTTTATCTTTGCTATTGTTAATATGAAAGAAAAAAGCCTTTGTGTTTCCACAAAAGCTTTTTCTTTTTAATAGAATTTAGATGAATACTGCCCGTTATGCGCCTTATAGGTCTCGTTATTTAAACGATTGAAATAGGCGGCTGATGTGTGCGAGGGCGGTGTGCTCCTATTAAATCTGTCCACATTACGTGCATTGAATTCTCTTGTCTCACGGTTTAATCTGTCAAAGTCTGCCATTTTAAATTCCTCCTGTTATCTTTAGATATAATTAATATGATAGAAAAAAGCTTTTGCAAAAATGCAAAAGCTCTCTTTTTAACATATATCAAGGTCTTTTTTTATATTTTCAACAGCTTCTTCAAAATTATTTGCTTCTACAACAAAACTCAAAGTTTCACTTTCTTCTTTACTCTCAATAATTACTGTTACTTTGTATTTATCCATATTTAACCCGCTTTCTTTTATGATTCCTGCGCGAAAAACGCTTCTGATATCTGTTATACACTCTGAGGGATCCTCCTTCTCTACCGTATCGATGTTTTCGATGTTTTTATTATTGATTTTTTAATAACTTCTGCAAAGGAATTTGCTTCTGCTGAAATAACTTATTCTGTATTTATTTACGCTTTTTCCGCCCCTATTTGCAACATGCAGTAAATCCAAATACGCAAAATTCATAGGTATCAGAAAGATAATTACATACCCCTTCTGCTGCTTCTTCGATATCTTCTAACAAATCAATATTGTCCAAGGTTATCGGAATTGTCACAGTTTCCGGTAGCTCTACATCTTCTTCATCTGTATCCCATGTAATATCTGATACAATAATCTCAGAGACGCCGGTCTCTGTAGTGTAATTGCTCAGGTCTTCCAAAATACAGATTGCATTTTCAAGTCTCTCCCTTTCACACTCTAAATTGGCAGTCCAATTAGTTTCGCCGTCCTTATATTCGGCAGATAATTCTGCATCGATTTCCTCGATTCTCTTATAAAGTTCTTCTGTTTTTAACATATTGATTCTTCCTCCTTTTATCTTTGATAAATTTAATATGAATGAAAAAAGCCTTTGCGTTTCCGCAAAAGCCTTTAAAATATATCGCACTCTAATCGTTGCTTATTTCAGTTGTATAATAGATTGTATGAAGCTTGCCTCCCTGAGCCAAGATAACAGCAACTTTTGTTCCTCGGCTAAAACATTCCATTCTTGGATCGGCAAAACAAAATAATTGCTTTCCATCTGGAGCAAGAACACAAGCTTTAAATTCTCCCTGGTTATGTCTCTGGCTTCCTGATCTATATGTGTAACTTAACTCATATTCATATACTTCCTCTGTTTTGTTATTTATAGCATTTAGTAAGATTTTCCATGGATTCTTTTTGCCGAGAAAACCAGTAAGCTTAAAATAAATCGCCCAAAGAACCAAACACATAATTGTCAGCATAGGCCATTCAAAAGGCTTTTCTTCTGCAGCAAAATAACAATATACGAAAAGAAGCATTTGCAGCAATCCAAATCCTTTAAAAAAAATCATAATAATATCAAAAAATTTGGCCCTTGCCTTAAAAATCACCTTCACTTTAGCTCTTTCAGCTTCACTTAAATGGCGCATTTACAATCCTCCTAAATTCTAAACATACTTCCGCCTATTATATCAAACACACCAAACAGGCTATTCATACGGTTTAGTACTTCTGCAGAATCTTTTTCTTTCTGAATCAGTTTCTTCATATCTTCTTCGGATAATTCTGTATATTCCAGCAATCTCCGAATCCAATCCTGCAATTCTAAAATAGTTTTTTCTTTTTCTTCAAGATCTCGCTTAATATCCTCTTTTTCAGCCATGAGCTTAACAATTTGCTGTTCGCGGCTGCGGATCTCAGATCTAAACTTTGCACGTTCCTTATCAAAAGCCAAATCTTTTGCCGTTTTTACTCTTTCCTGCTTGTTTTTATTTACCATTCTATTTCTCCTTTTTGTCTATGTTATCTTTAATATGAAAGAAAAAGCTCTTGCGTTTTCGCAAAAGCTCTTTTTTAACATTTGTCAAAGTCATTTTTTATATTTTCAATAACCTCTTATCGGCCGACTCTTCGTTCCATCTTTCTTTTAATTCCTTAATAATCTCACCGCCGTAGTCATTCTCACAAAGTTCTATAAACTCCTCGACAGTGTACAGAGCATTTACATCCAGTCCTTTGTTCCTTACAAATGATTCCCTACCCATCAAACAAGAGCCGGTAAGATAGTGATGCCACTCGAAGAAGTCTGTGCCGGGATACTTTTTGCCTTTCTTATACTTGTCCATGAATGCTTCTATGGCTTCATCTGTATCCATGTTCTCAAACACCTTCGAAAGCAGTGCTTCTCTTGCTTCTTTCAGAGTCTTGCCGTGGGCGAAACATCCGTGTCCCTTTGCGACATAACAAGGGGTTAATGTGAAGTCATCATTTAGAACTAATCCTTTAGCAAATGTCTCTTTTATATGCTCGATGATGGTTTGTACACCGTCTATGAGATGTACGTCTTTTCCCCGAAAAGCTTTTATGCCATAGCCACGGCCACGGCCAGAGCCAGAGCCAGAGATATAGCCAGAACCGCAGCCAGAGCCGCAGCCATAGCCATCGCCACAGCTATAGTCAGAGCCAGAGCCAGAGCCATCGCCATCGTTAAAGCTATAGTCAGAGCCAGAGCCAGAGCCATAGCCAGAGCTATAGCCACAGCCATCGCCAGAGCCACAGCCAGAGCCATCGCTATCGCCACAGCCAGAGCCATAGCCATAGCTATAGCCATTGT
>JAZNMF010000037.1:0-9985 GCA_045579545.1 Acetatifactor sp.
TGAGGAACTTTACGCCCATACACAGGGTGACAGTGAACTTGATAAGCACTACACGGATATTTACGTGGAGGTGCAGCGACACGGTCTGGTTTCAGCAGTAAAGGCGATGCGGGAGGGGCTTGATGAAGTGGATCCCACTATTCAGGGGATAGTGTCAGGCATTTATGTGACAACCTTCTGTGAATTTTCGGGGGATACCGCGCAGGCATTTGCGGGAAAAGGAAATCCTGCCATCATCAGACTGAACGGCGGACCTTATTCCATGAGCAGCAGCGGGCGCAAATTTACCGAGAATATATTCCGGGCAGCAATTCTTACGGAAAATGTGAAGGATAAGGTGGATATTTTCCTGGCTGAGACAGACACATGTCCGCAGAACCGGTACAGCACCAGCGCCGCGCGGATGCACGGACATTTTGTGGCCTCCATTCTGGAAGGCGCAACCGGCGCAAAGCATTGGATCACCAGACTTGGCAATGTTTTTGAACCGGCATCAGGTGTGTCTTACCGTAAGGTATTGTCAAAATATGCCGGGTTCTATGAGAAACTTACGGAATATGCGGCAGAACTGAAACCCTTTGGCTGCCGTATCCCTTTGACCCTGATGCAGAATTACGGTTTTGTACCCTCCAGTCAGGGACTGAATATCAGCCCTTGGGCCACCTGTGTGCTGGAACGTTTCGGATTCCCCCTGTATTTTTCCAATCAGGGAGAAGGCGCGGTTTTCCTGGATGATTTCTCTGTAGACGGATTTGATGACGATCAGATAAAAGGCTTTCTTGGAGGTACCCTGATACTTTCCGTGGGAGCTGCGGATAAGCTTGCAAAAAGAGGGTTCCTTGACGATATCGGCGTGGAAGTAAAAGAGTGGGAAGGCCCTGCCATCAACGGCGAAAAAGTGGGAGACAATGTGTTTGCGGCACAGTATGGGATGAAACAGCTTGTGATCTATAGTGCCAATACGGAGGTTCTCTCTTCGGTTGTACACCGGAACACTGCGACGGATGAATTTGAATTCCTGTTCCCGGGCGTTACCCGCCTTCGCAATACATATGGTGGTGAAACTGCTGTGTTTAGCGGTACACCGGATATGCCCTTCCATTATACCACGGCATTTTCGCTCCTGAATGAAACCAGGAAGAAACAGTTTGTTGACATCTTATCTGGAGGAAACCATCTGCCCATATATTATCCGGAGGACGGAGAGGTTTATCTGCGTGCCGGTTATCTGGCTGATGGCAGCATTATGGCAGCATTCTTTAATTTGGGGCTTGATCAGTTGGAGGACATTCCTTTTGTCTGCAGCAGTGCGGTGAGCCGTGTGGAAAAACTGAATCCAGACGGCAGCAGGAGTGAGTGTTCCTTTGTCAGGGAGGGCAACGTGATCCGTGTGGCGGAGACCATGAACACACTGATGCCGGTGGTGCTTTTTATCTCTTGATGTGACATATTAAAAATCAATGTTGATTTGTGAAGGAGATTACTTTATGAAAAAATGTTTGATTGGCTGGGCGGAAGAAAGCCTCGTGCCGGAGAAAAAAGTGTCTTTGCAAGGACAGTTTTATGAAAGAATATCCGAATATGTTGAAACAGAAGTGACCGCCACAGCTATGGCTGTGCAAAGCGGGGAAGAAAAGGCTATCATCATTTCCTGCGATCTGACCAGTATTACTTCCGGTCTTGCGGAAAAGATCAAAGAAAAGTTTGCCGCATTGACAGATGAGGTGGATCCGAAATATATCGTTGCGGGTGCCACACACACACATACTTCGGTGAAGTATGTCGGCGGGGCATCGGCTGCCGTGCAGATTCTCAATGAGTTTTTACCGGAAGGCAAAAAGTATACGAAGCTGGTGGAAGAAGATGAGAGTGTGATCACTCCGGAAGAGGCAATGGAGTTTTTGGCAGAGCGAATCGCACTGGCAGCGAAGAAGGCGTGGGACAACAGGAAAGAAGCCTTGTATGCCAATGCGTTCGGGCGTGCCGCTGTAGGTTTTTGCCGCAGAGTCTGCTACAATGACGGTTCCGCGCAGATGTGGGGCGATACAAACACTGCTACCTTTACCGCATTAGAAGGCGGAAATGATTCGGGCATTGAATTGATGTATCTCTTTAATAAGAACAAGAAGCTTACGGGCATTGTTGCCAATATTGCCTGCCCTTCACAGATTCTGGAGCACAGAAGCTTTGTTTCAGCAGATTATTGGGGCGAGGCAAAGAAGCTTTTGCGTAAGGAATTCGGTGAGGATATTTATCTTCTGGCAATGTGTGGTGCGGGCGGTGACCAGTGTCCCCGTGACCTTGTTCGTTGGGTAGAACCGGAAACCTCCATAAACGATCCCAATATCAGCCGTCCCAATGTGATTGAGCGAAAGGCAGACCCTTCTATGTTTGATTTGGCAGGGTGCCGTCTTGCCGGTAAACGTGTCGCCAATGAGATCATTTCCGTGTATGAAGAAATAACCGATATAAAAGAAGAGATTCCGTTTGCCCATAAAGCACTTGTTTTTGATCTTCCGCTGCGAAAAGCGACTATCAATGATTACAGAACAGCAGTCCGCGAGATCGAATACTATGTAGAGAAGAACAAAAACCAGGAACAGTTCAACTTTAAAGATTCTGCAGCAATGCATGTATATGCGGGCACCATAGACCGTTACCGTAAACAGCAGACAAAGGAGATCGTGCCCACAGAGGTTCATATACTCCGTTTTGGAGAAATAGCCATTGCCACCAATCCCTTTGAGTTGTTCCTTGATTACGGCAACTATATCAAAGCAAGAAGCTTTGCAAAGCAGACCTTTATCATGCAGCTCACCTGTGATTCCCTTGGTTATCTTCCGACGAAAAAAGCAGAGGCAGGCGGCCATTACAGCGCCTATATTTCAAGTGGCAATGTGGGCAGTGAGGGCGGAGATATGCTGGCCAGAAGAACGGTTACTGAAATCAATAAGATGTTTGAATAAACGTTTGCGGAAGGATAAAGAAAACTGACATGAATCATGTGCACTTTGAGAACAAAAGCGTCAGCAGACATTTCTTTTGGTTTTTGTGGCTTATCTATGCCGTAGTTTATATGACCAAAAACTGTTTCAGTTCGGCAATGGCTGCCATTGTATACGAGGGAGCAATGACTAAATCCCAGACGGGTCTGATCACAGCGGCTTTCTATCTGGTATATACACCTCTACAGATTGTAGGCGGTATTTTTGCTGACAGGTACGATCCGGAGAAGCTTATCAAAATAGGCCTGACAGGCAGCGGGTTTGCGAATCTTGTGATCTTTTTCAACCAAAACTACTATGTCGTGCTGATTACATGGATCTTTAATGCCATCGTGCAATTTGCTGTCTGGCCGTCTGTTTTTAAGATTATTTCTTCGCAGTTAGTGCGCGGCGACAGGAAAAATTCGGCTTATTACATATCGTTCTCTTCGACGGCAGGACTTTTGCTGACTTATCTCGTGGCGGCGCTTCTGCCCAGATGGCAATATAATTTCGCGGTTTCCTCGCTGGCACTGTTTGCACTTGCGCTGGCATTGCATATAGTGACAAAACGGATCGGAACTTATATGGTTCCAGACTGCGAATCTGAAGAAGTTAATACAGACATAAACGATGTGGAAAGAAATATCTCAGCCGTCAGGTTGTTTGCGGAAAGCGGATTTTTTATACTGATATTGGTTGGGGCGATCAGAATGATTGTAGGCAACAGCGTAAATACTTACTCGGCGACCATACTTATGGAAACTTACGGTGAGATTTCTCCCATGCTGGGGAATCTTCTCAACATGTTTATCATCGGTGCCGGTATGGCAGGGACTGTGCTTGTTAAGATGGTACTCTATCCGAAGTATATCAAAAGCGCCCCTGTCGGGATAACGATCATGCTTAGCGTTGCACTGTTATTTTCCGTGGTTTTAATGGAGATAGGAAAGGTTGATGTGGCAGCTGTTGTAATTTCCATGTGCCTCATCTCAGGCTGCCTGACTGCCTCCAACCTGTTTACCTCTTATTGTAACCTTCGATTTGCCAAGTTCGGTAAGAGCGGCACGGCAGCAGGTGTATTGAACGCGGCTACTTCATTCGGGGTGGTTGTCAACAGCTACGGAGTTGCATGGGTGGCCGAGAAGTACGATTGGCAGACCGTTACAAAGTTATTTTTTGCGTTACTTGCAGTTTCAATTGCCTTGAGTGTCATTGTAATACCGTTTTGGAGACGATTTAAAAAGAAATATCATGCCTCGTCTCCGCATCCGCTTGCTTAGTTTAAAGTGGATTTTATATTATTAAGCTGCAATAATGAAAAGGAGGAAAATGTATGGGTAAAGTGGCATTTGTAGGTTTCGGGGAAGTAAACACTCCCATCGAAATTATCATTGACAAATGTAAAAATGCGGAGGAGTCTCTTGGGAAAGAAGGACTTGATCTGGTGAGCGTATATCCCGTTACCGATGATTATGAAGAAAAGGATATCAGGAAAGCTTACAAAGCGCTGGAGGGACAGGATTTTGATTGTCTGGTAGTATGTATTGCAGGTTGGATCCCCACTCACGCGGTAGTTAAGGTTACAGAAAAATACCGCCATATCCCCATGGTTTTGTGGGGACTTTGCGGGTGGCGCGAGGATGGCCGGATTGTTACCACCGCAGACCAGGCAGGTACCACAGCCCTTCGAAAGACGTTTAAGGACTTAGGTTATACCTTCAAATATGTCTATGATATCATCGGAAAGCCTTCTAATTCCGGAAAGGTTGCAAATTATGCAAAAGCAGCAGCGGCAGCAAAGGAACTGCGTTTTGCAAGGGTTGGTATGGCGGGATACCGCGATATGAATCTTTATGGCACGCTCTATGACGGAAGCTCATTAAAACGTGAGATCGGTCCCGAGATCGAGACCTTTGAGATGCTTGAGATAAAGCAGAGATATGACAATATTACAGCTGAGCAGAAGGCAGAGGTTATTGATAAAGTGATGTCCCAGTGGACCTTCCTGAAGCCTGCAAAACGCGAGGGTATGGAAATGGCGGCCGGATATTATCTGGCGATCAAATCCCTGATCGATGAACGGGGCTATAAAGCAATTTCATTAAAAGATGTTGACGGTATGAAAAAGCTCCTTGGCTTTCCGCCGGCACCTATTTTCATGCTGCTTGCAGACTGTGAAGGTGTGTCCACAATCCCTGAAAACGATTGCCTCGGTAATGTTACGCAGCTTATGGTAAGAGCACTCACCGGCCAATGCGGTGCTTATCTTGAGTTTTATGAATTCTTTGAAAACAGTGTGCTTGCAGGAGTGCCTGACTATATTCCGAAAGAGGTTACCCTGGGAGACACGACGGTTATGCCCGCAGCATTCGGCGAGCTTTCAGAGGGTATCCTTAACGTTTCCAAGGTAAAGACAGGTGAACTTACCATGTGTCGCCTGTTCTATGAAGACGGTAAATACTATATGCATCTTCTGAAAGGAGAAGGAAAAACTCCGCCCAAATGGGAAGAAGCCGGATGGACGCAGCCTGCTCCGCAGTTGCCCGGGCTCGAGATTTTCATGGATGATGTGGAGAGGTTTGCACAGAACGTTATGTGTCAGCACTATATTATTTCCTATGGTGATAACACGGAAATCATGAAAAACCTTTGTGACATTTTGAAAATAGGGATCATTTAAATTGGAATCAGCTGGACTTGCCGCAATGCCTATTGGACTGTGGTGAGCCCGGCTATTATTGTTTCTGTGGTCTGTGTATTGAACAAGTCTCTTTTGTTCAAATAATGTCTGAAAAGTCTATTGATTATATGAGGGAAAGGTGTTTAAATAAAATTAAGCTACAATAGTTTTCTCCCTTTTCAGAATTGTGTTTTCGCCAGGAAGAAGATATCATTTAGGTAAGCTGGTATGAAGAAAGTCATTGTAATTGGTTGCCCCGGAAGCGGTAGAGTACATTTATCGGAATTTATTGAGTAACTAAAATACAACGGTAATTAATAGTTTTTTAAAGTTTTTTATATCAAACACTCAACTCCGAAAAGGGAGATAATTTTTGCAAATTGTTAGCATAGGAGGTATTTTTTATGAAAAAGACACTTCAAACCCTGCAGGATATTTTGGCTTGTCCGGACAACAGCAGACGTCCGGTGCAGATCATCCATCACCGCTACCCCAGGACTCCGGAGGAGGTACAGTCGTATCTTGACATTGCAGAGAAGAACGGACTGGGTGGTTTTGTAGTGAATATGGATTATGAGCCGGTTCAGGGGGAAGGGGAGTCTGCTGAGGATCATTATTTGCGCAGATTAGACTGCTACCTTGGCAGCGGCACTCCTGAGACAGACGCTTCCTGGGAGCAATTGAAATATTTTATAGAAGAATGTTTTGCCCGGGGATTTGAAGTGTGGATTTATGATGAATTGACTTGGCCAAGCGGTGCTGCCGGCAATAAGGTGCTGAAAGGGCACCCGGATTATCAGGTGAAAGGTCTTTCCTGTGCTGCCGCGTTGGTGGCAGGCGGAAGAGGAAGCATTGACGGTGACGACGGACGACTTCTGGATGCAGGGGCATACCGCGTGCTGGAAAACGGACAGTTGGATACCACTTGTGTATATGAGGTCAAAGAGAAGGACGGTAAGCTGTATTATGATCTGCCGGAAAACGGAACCTATCGGATCTGTGGGTTTTATGGGAAACTGATAAATTATTTAACCACCAATAAGGTCCCTTATGCGGATCTGCTCCGTGCGGATGTGGTGGATCGGTTTATCGAAGTGACATTTGAGGAATACAGAAAGCATTTGGGAGAGGAAATTATCGCTAGAATCACGGCGTTTTTTACCGATGAACCCGGCCTTTCAACACACGGATGCTCTTTCTATTTTGATGAAAAATATGCAGTTGCCGGGTGGACTGAAGAGTTGGAGACACTACTGCCTGACCTTCACGGTCATTATGTAGATATTTTCTATGATACCGACAGAGACTTTGCAAAGGTGCGCCGGGAGTATTGGCAGCAGGTTGCCCGGCTTTTTGCGGAGAATTATTTCGGACGGATCGGCGCATGGTGTGAAAAATACGGTACCCGCATGACAGGTCACCTGTACGGGGAAGAGACCCTGGGCATGCAGATCGGTCTCAATGGAGATATGTTCGGTTTGCAGCGTTACATGCAGATGCCAGGAGTAGACCGTATATACTGTACGGATCCGCAAAATGAGACTGCCGAGAAAACAGCTTCTTCGGTGGCTCATTTATACGGACGCCCTTATGTCATGAGTGAGAACAGTTTTCATTTTGAGGATAATTATGAGGTATACGAACTTTGGCATTTGAGTGCGCCTCCTACTCCGCAAAAGCGTCAGAATTCTGCTTTTTACCAAACGCAGCTGGGGGTGTCCCACGTGGCCAGCTATTTTAAGTACGAATCGGAATATGATGAAGACAGGCTTCATTATGAAGAGGAGACAGCCCGCGCTTCCCTGTTCTGCGGAACCGGTATCCACAAAGCGGACATCCTGATGCTGATCCCCATGGAGGCTGCATACGAACGGTATATGCCCCAGGATCACAAGTACTGGTCGATAGGAGCCGGTGTTGTGGGAAAGTTCCAGGGACCGTCAATTCAGATATTGGAAAAAGCCTACGGCGAAGCACAGCGGCTTCTGGAAGATGCCCGTCTGGACTATGATCTGATCGATGCTATCGGACTGAATGAATGTGAGATCAAGAGCGATACCATTGCCACACCGTATGAGAGCTTCCGCCATCTGGTCGTCTTTGACAGCGGATATTTTGCGGAAGGTACCATGGTAAAAATTCGTGCATTTTTGAAAGCTGGCGGTACTGTGACAGCCGTAAGGACGGATCTTCCCACTGTGTTCTGTAAAGCTTGTGCGGAAGAATATCCCGGACAGTTTTTCTATGCGGACTACGAAGAAATCTGTGAGGCAGTGCAGCAAGGTCATGCGGCTCCGGTACTTTCTATTGAAGGCTGTCCGCAGGTGCGTGTCAGAAAAACGGAGACTGAGGATGCAGAACTTTGGTTTGTACATAACCGCAAAGAAGCCTGCACTGTAACGGTAAAAGAGTCCGGAACTTTCCATGTGATGACTACCGATTGGAAGAATGATGGTGAAACAATTGTCTCCGATGGAAGCTTTACTTTGGATATGGATACATATCAGGCGCTGATGCTGGTTCGTGAAAAATAGTAGCAGTTGATTATTTGAGGACTGTGTAGTATAATGAATAAGCCAGCCAAGACAGAGGTGAATATGTCTAAGGTTTATTTGGTTGACAGTGAAAATATTGGTGCCAGCTGGTCTCAGCTGTTGCAGACCATGTCCCAAGAGGACAAAATGTTCGTTTTCTACACAGATAAGAGTCCCTATATCAGTTATGATAATCTGTTGCAGGTAATTGCATATCACAGTGTTCCTGTTTTCGTCAAGTGTTATGAAGGCAAGAATGCACTTGATTTTCAATTGGTGTCTGAATTGGGATTCAAGCTTTGTCAGGATCCGGAAGCAGAATTTATTATTATTTCAGATGACTATGGTTATGATGCGGCCGTTAAATATTGGAAGGAAAGATCATACAATGTTCATCGGATCGGTAAGAAATACTGCAAACCCGTGCCCAGGAAGCTGACAGAAGAGGACGTGGCTGTTCAGGCTGTGGCAGACGAGGTGACTGGAAATGTGGCGGACGAAGCTGTGGCAGAACCGGTTCCGGAGACTGAAGTAATTGCAGAAGTTCCTGAATCTGTGGAGGAAGCAGCTGTTTCTGAGGAAGTTGTGCAGACCGAAGAGCAGGCAGAGGTGGAAAGTCCTGTTCAGATTACGGAAACGGCTTTGGTTGTAGAGCGGGATCAGGCAGCAGAAGAGATTTCGTCCGAAGAACAGCCAAAGAAAGAAGCTGAGCATCAGGATTCACTGAGAGAAAAACAGGCGCAGAAACGTGGTAAGGATCACGGAAGAATGCGTAGAAAAGAGCCGGTTGTCAAGCCGGAAGCGGAAACAGAGACATCCGTCGTAAGAGCAGAAGAAGTTCAGAAGGAAGAGCAGAAGGAAGAATCGAAAGAAGAACAGAAGGATCCATTGGAACTGTTGTTGCCGGACATTACCCGTAAATGCGGCAGCAAAGCGCCGGAGCTGGATGCCTACTGTGTGTGGGAATTGTTCCACTCTCTGACAATGAGCGATCTGACAAACGTCAATACCGCTTTGAAGATTTTGATCGGTAATGAATTGGGAAATGACATTTACCGAGAATTGAAAGAACATCAGGAGTGCAGGACACTTCTTGATGCTCTGTATTTCCCCGAGATAAAGAACCGGTTTAATAAGTATGTACAGACCGTGCTTGAGAGGAGCGATCTGGCCGGAGTTACAGCTGAGGAATTCGGTGATTTCCTTTTCAGTATCCCCAGAAAGAATCTTAATTCCATTCGTTCATCCATTATTAAAAAGTACGGGCAGGAACAGGGATCTTTGATATATACTATATTTAAACCACATATTAAAGTGTTGAACAAAATTTAAAAGAACTTGGCTGGCAAGCTGAAATGACCGTCTGTATCAGGAAAAATACAGGCGGTCTTTTTGTTCTCGTTTTGAAGAACAATTACATAAAAAAGGCGAATTGTGTCAAATACACAAAAAATTTAAAAATATTATTGACAGGACGAAAAAAGAATGCTATACTGACGAACGTTGTCCGGTTGTGCCTTGATTTTACGGCATTTTACAGTAAAAAGAAAATGTAGAAAAAAGTTAAAAAAGTTGTTGACAATGGTTTGTATATGTGTTATCTTATAGAAGTTGTCGCGATGAGAAACACAATTAGACAACACAGTACCTTGACAAATAAACAGTAATGCAACCCTGAAAAATTCCAAGAAAGCTCAAACGAGCGAACTCTGGAAGAATTCAGAGAGATGCGAAGAAATCGTATCAAACGAGTGATGAGAAGAGATTCAAGTCACAACCCAAAA
>JAZNMF010000038.1:0-20450 GCA_045579545.1 Acetatifactor sp.
AATGCTATTTAAATTGGAGCAAGGAAAATCGCCGGACGGTTAAAGTGTGTGCCGGGCGAGACAGGGTTCAGATAAAAGGCCCTTGAAAAACGCCGGCGCTTGGCGAGGTACTTTCGAGCCTAGCGTCCGCTGCGATTTTTCACGGAGCGGGAGCGTGCCTTTTATCTGAACCCTGTCTTGCCCGGCACACACTTTAACCGTCCGGCGATTTTCCTTGCTCCAATTTAAATAGCATTGGGGAGAGTACATCAGCTCTCGCTTTCCAGCATGCGGTAGCCGATGCCGATCTCGGTAAATACATAGACGGGCTGTGCGGGATTTTTCTCAATTTTCCGGCGTATATTAGCCATATTTACCCGAAGGATCTGATTGTTGTTGTCCATATAGGGGCCCCAGATGGCATTCATGATATAGCCGTAAGTCAGGACGCGTCCGGAATTCTCAGCCAGCAGAGTGAGCAGCTGAAATTCAATCTGGGTCAGGTGAATTTCCTTGCCTTCCAGAGTGATCAGACGTTTCTCAAAATCAATGATCAGATCCTTGGCCTTATAAACGTGAGCGTGGGTATTGGGGCGGCTGTGGCGCAGTGCCGTGCGGATCCTAGCCATGAGCTCCGAGGTGCCGAAAGGCTTGGTAATATAGTCGTCAGCACCGGCATCCAAAGCAGAAACCTTTTCCTGTTCTTTAGTGCGGGCGGAGATAATGATGACAGGGTTTGAGGACCAGGTTCTCAGCTTGGAAAGTACGTCCATGCCGTCAATATCCGGAAGACCAAGATCCAAAAGGACTACGTCAGGGCACAAAGAGGCGGCAAGGCTTAAGCCCTCTTTGCCGGTTTGTGCGGTAGTAACCCGATAGTTTTCGGTCTCCAGAGAAGCGGTGATAAAATTGCAGATGCTTTTATCGTCTTCAATTAATAAAATATTGATCTTAGGTGTCATGTGTTACCTCTTTTCTTGTGAAGTATCTGATTTGGGCAGGGTAAAAATAAACTCTGCACCCTCGGGGTGATTGCGCCCCAGTAAGGTTCCGTGGTGAGCAGTAATGATTGTCTTACAGATGGAAAGTCCGATTCCCATTCCTTTGTGGGCATCTGCTGTCCGGGACGATATATAGGGTGTGCCGTCAAACAGATCAGCCAGTCGGTGACTGGGAATTCCTTTCCCGTAATCTTTCACGGTGAAGGATACGTGACTATCCCGGTTATTTACAATCAGTTCTATGGAATCGGTATTGCCGGAATGTACAATGGCATTTTCCAGCAGGTTGATGATGACTTGTTCGATCAGGATGGGATCCATGGAAACCATCAGGAATTCTTCCGGGGTGGAAGCTTTTATCTCGGTGGAAGGATACCGTTTGTGAAGCTTTTGGAGTGCTTCGGAAATAACCTCTTCTACAGATTCTTCAGTGGTGTTGATACTGAGATTATCTCCCTTGATACGGGTGACAGTCAGCAGATTCTCTACCATATTCAAAAGCCAGTTGGAATCGTTATGTATGTTGATAATGATTTCTTTTTTTTCTTCTTCGGAGAGATTGTCTATACTTTCCAGATACAGAGAACTGTTGCCGATAATGCCTGTCAGGGGTGTACGCAGATCGTGAGATATGGCACGCAACAGATTGGCTCTCATTTTCTCTTTTTCTGCTTCTGAGAGCAGTTTCTCACGCTCGGCGATGACCACTGCCTGTCGGGACAGGTGAGAAGTCATGGCACTGGTGATCAGGGAAATGGTGAGCATTCCCAAAAACGTGATGGGATATCCGGTCAGGGTAAAATTGATTGCGAAATAGGGGTAGGTGAAAAAGTAGTTTACACATACCACTGCAAACAGTGAACATGCAATTCCGTACCAATACCCTATGGTGAAGCGTGATACCAGCACTAGTGCAAGAATGTATAACAGGGCAATATTGGCGGAATTCTCCGGAACAATATTATAGTACATCAGTGAAAGACCTGTGGCAGTTCCTATGGCGAACACGGAAAAGAGCAGGCTGAACAGGTGCTGCTTATGCTTTGGGAGTTTCCATAATTTCTTGATCATGCTTGAGGACTCCTTCAAAAAATCAGTGCAGAGAGGTCCAGCGTCCGGATGCACCGCAGGGAAGAACCAAACCATTCCCTGTGACAGGCAGACCGATTTCCTGTGCTTCCACACGGCCGCCGAAGTGTTTGGTGATAGCTGTGTTCATCATGTAGGAAAGTACTGCAGGCTGCAGACCGGTAGTATAGGAGTTGATCAGGAAAAACAGAGCATCCTCAGAGAGAATCTGTGTGGTTAGCTCGATAAATGGCCAGATGCTTTCTTCAATTTTCCAGATTTCGCCTTTGGGACCTCTGCCGTAGGAGGGTGGATCCATGATGATGCCGTCATATTTATTGCCGCGGCGGATCTCTCGCTCCACAAACTTCACGCAGTCATCCACCAGCCAGCGGATGGGAGCATCGCTGAGACCTGAGGAAACCGCGTTTTCCTTTGCCCAGCCGACCATGCCTTTGGAGGCGTCCACGTGGGTCACCGACGCACCGGCTGCTGCCGCGGCGAGGGTGGCTCCTCCGGTATAAGCGAACAGATTCAATACCTTTACGGGACGGCCCGCACTGCGGATCAGACCGGAAAACCAGTCCCAGTTAGTGGCCTGCTCCGGGAAGAGCCCTGTGTGCTTGAAACTGAAGGGTTTCAGATGAAAGGTGAGTTCTCTGTAGTTGATGGTCCATTCATCCGGCAAATGAAAGAATTCCCATTCACCGCCGCCCTTGGCACTTCTGTGATAATGGCCGTTTTTCTTCTTCCAGCAGGGATGGTCATGAGGGGTGTTCCAGATTACCTGCGGATCGGGCCGTACCAAAATATAATCTCCCCACCGTTCCAGCTTCTCTCCGCCGGATGTATCCAACACCTCGTAGTCTTTCCATTTATCTGCAATCCACATAAAGCATTTGTTCTCCTTATCAGTGTATCAGTATCATATCTTTTATCTGCCAATTGGCATCTGAATAAAAAAAGGATATACCCAATTATATTATACCGATATATACCTGAAAAAGCAACCGCGGCTTTTGCTTTAGCGCAACTCAGTGTTGACTTGTTAAAGGAATCCTTTTATAATGTTGTAAGACTTATTACACATGAGGAATAAAGACGAATGAAGCAGAAGAGTCAATTGACGAAGAAGGCGGCCCCGCTATTTATAGCTGCAGCAGCCATTCTGTGGGGCGTTTTGGTAGTATTTATCAAGCAACTCAGTGTTGCCGGTTTGAGTGCAATGGAAATTGTGGCGCTGCGTGTCTATGGCAGCGCCTTTTTTCTCTTGGGCGGGTTACTTGTTGTAAATAAAAAACTGTTGCGGATCAAAATGAAGGACAGCTGGTGTTTTGTGGGTACCGGTGTGTTCAGTATCGTACTGTTCAGCTATTGCTATTTCAGGAACGTGCAGGTGTCCAGTGTGGCCCTTTCCTCCATTTTAATGTATACATCACCTGTGTGGGTGACGTTAATGTCTGCAGTGTGTTTTCGTGAAAGGATAACCAAAGGTAAAATATTGGCACTTATGCTGGCACTGCTTGGGTGCGGGCTGGTCAGCGGAATCACCGGGGGAGTGGGGGCAGTGAGCCTTCACGGTATGATCCTGGGCTTGGGATCCGGCATCGGTTATGGGCTTTACAGTATTTTTGGCCGATTTGCCCTGAATAAGGGGTATTCCCCCATGACAGTATCGGCTTATACCTTTGCATTTGCCTGCATCGGCGTTCTGCCGTTTGTGAATCTCAAAAAGATTGTAGGAGTGCTCAATCAGTATCCGGTCTTGTGGTTTTGGGCAGCCGGTATGGCACTGTTTTGCACCTGCATGTCCTTTACCTTATATACCGTGGGACTGGCCTATATGGATCCTTCCAGAGCGGCAGTGCTTGCCACCCTGGAACCTATTGTGACTACTTTGGTGGGGACCTTTGTGTATAAAGAGCCTTTGACGGCGGTCATGATCACGGGCATTGTACTGATTCTGGTTTCGTCTGTATTGATCAGCAGACCGAAAAGGAAGTGAAAATATTATGGGAAAGATTGTAAAAACAGCATTTATCGATACCATCCCCGTGTTGACGGGATATCTGGTACTGGGATTCGGCTTCGGAATCATTCTGGATGCCAACGGGTATGGCATTTTATTGGCGCTGGCCATGAGCTTTTTTATCTATGCAGGTTCCATGCAATATGTGGCCATCGGTCTGTTTACGGGAGGGGCTTCCCTTCTTACCATTGCCCTCACCACGCTTATGGTAAACGCCAGACATCTTTTTTATGGGATCTCCATGCTGGATAAGTATAAAAATACCGGAAAAAGAAAACCGTATCTGATCTTTTCACTTACTGACGAGACCTATTCTCTGGTATGCCATGACAATTCCAATATCCCGCCGGAGCGCAGAAATGATTACTATTTGCTGGTGTCATTGTTGAATCAGACTTATTGGGTTATGGGATCGGTGATCGGTGCTGCTGTGGGTTCGCTACTCACTTTCAACAGTGAAGGGATTGATTTTGCACTGACGGCACTTTTTCTTACAGTGTTCCTGGAGCAGTGGCTGACCACGGAGAAGCATATTCCTGCGATCATCGGCGTTGCAGCTTCGATCCTTTGTCTTGTGATTTTCGGCAGTGAAAGTTTCCTGATACCAGCCATGCTGATCATTGCTTTTTTACTTTGTCTGTATAAGGAGGAGCCTGAAAATGACTGATTTTCAGATTTGGTATGCAGTGGCCGTTATCGCGCTGGTGACGGCAGCTCTTCGTTTCCTGCCCTTTCTCATATTGGGCAAGAACAGAAAGACGCCCCGCATGGTTGAAAAGCTGGGCAGAATCCTGCCCTACGCGATCATGGGAATGCTTGTGGTCTATTGCCTGAAAGGTACGAGTTTTACCAGTGCCGCCGGGTTTGTTCCGGCGCTGATAGCCTGTCTGGTTGTAGGAGTGCTCTATGTTTGGAAAAGAAATACACTTGTGAGTATCGTGAGCGGGACAGTTTGTTATATGATATTGGTTCAGGCAGTATTTTGAGGAGATGAGCCATGGCAAAGACAATGAAAATCATTGCTGTCTGCAGCGTCTTGGCGACAGTTGTTTTTGGAATCATTGGTATCAATTGTGATGGCGGAATATTTGAAACGCTTGCAATCACATCCAGCACCATCGCATACCATTTTTGCATGAGACTGTTGGTGGGAGCGATTGTGAATGCCATCATGAAAAATCGTGCAGATTATTCAAAACCATGGTTCCGACTACACAAATGGGAGAAAAAGTGGTATGATATCCTAAAGGTGAAGGCTTGGAAAAACAGGATGCCCACCTATGATCCGGACCTGTTTTCTCCCGGAAAACACACATGGGATGAAATTGCGCAGGCGATGTGTCAATCGGAGATCGTGCATGAGATCAATGGAGTGCTCAGCTTTTTGCCTGTATTACTGACCCTGTGTTTCGGGGAGTTTGCAGTATTTTTGCTCACTTCGCTGGGGGGAGCTGTGTATGATTTTATGTTTGTGATCATGCAGCGTTACAACAGACCGCGCGTGATAAAAATGGTGCAGAAAAGTATGAAAATAAAGGAGAATAAATATGAGTAGCTTTGAGAACCTTCGCATCGTGGACAATTTTTACCAGACCTCCCTGTTCTTTCCGATGCCTACCGTGCTGATCAGCACGCTCTGTGAGGATGGAACGACTAATCTGGGACCTTATTCGCTGGTGCAGCCTTACTATGTGGCCGGTAAGGATTATTACGCTATGCTTTTGTGCTGCCGCAACAGCTCCAACACTGCGCAGAACATTCTGCGTACCGGCAAATGTGCACTGAATTTTGTTGACGATAAGCCCGGGACCTTCAAAGAGGCTGCAAAGCTTTCCTGGCCCGGAGATAAGCCTTCGGAGAAGATGCCCAGATGCAAATTCAAACTGGAAAAGAGCATGATCGAGGAGGAGACCGGAGAGGTAAGGCCTATGGTCATGACAGATGCCATCGAAGTAATCGAGTGTACCTGGATGCGTGAACTGGATGGTGCGGATCGTGATGTGGCGGGGGAACTGAACGGCTACGAGCCTCCCTACCACGACTTTAACGGCATTACCAGTAAGTTCGGCGCACACTTTATTCTGCGTGTAGACAAGATTCTCATGAAGAAAAAATACAGTGACGCTATCATCAACGGTGTAAAGGCAAAGGATTTTCCGGCACTGCCTGTTGACTACGGGTATCGTGACAGCAAGAATTTCTGGTTCCACCGCAAGACCAAAATGCGTGCGGAGCTTTTGCAGATGCGTCAGGCATCTCTGGAGTCTGTGCGTTATGCCGCGGACAGAGCCGATGATAAGATCAAATTTACCGACGAAGCCCTTAAGACTGTTCTTGGTGTGCCCAGAGTGTTCCTGCCCCTTGTACTGAAGGGTTGTGTTGACTGGGCAAAGGAGAATCATGTGGAACTCATCACGGAAGAACACATGAAGATCATTAACGATAAGCGCGCAAAAGAAAAGAGTAAAAAGTAGATATCATATACCAGAAAGACAGAGACGATTGCTTCTGACTTTTGGGAATGATATCTGGTATAGTGGAGGTGTGCTGTTGAAAAAAGTTAATTTGGGTATAACGGGATTAAGAGTTCCTGCAATCATTGTCGGATGTATGAGATTAAATCGTTTGGACGTGTCACAGGCGGCAAAACACATCGAAAATGCAGTTGCCCATGATGTGAATTATTTTGATCATGCGGATATTTATGGAAGTGGAGAGTGCGAAGATATTTTTGGGAAAGCATTGAGAATGACAGACATCCGGAGAGAAAACATTTTTGTACAGTCAAAATGCGGCATTCTTCCGGGAGTTATGTTCGATCTTTCCAAAGAACATATTCTTGCATCTGTGGATGGTATTCTGAAACGACTGAACATGGAATATTTAGATGCATTGTTATTGCACAGACCTGATGCACTGGTTGAGCCGGAAGAAGTTGCAGCGGCATTTGATGAGCTGGAAAGTGCTGGAAAAGTACGTTATTTTGGTGTTTCCAATATGAAACCATTGCAGGTTGAACTTTTAAAGAAATATGTAAAACAGCCGCTTGTGGCAAATCAGCTTCAGTTAAGTGCAGCACATTCTTCCATGATCAGTAGCGGATTGGAAGTAAATATGTTGACCAGTGGGGCTGTTGATCGGGATGGCAGCGTGTTGGACTATTGCAGGTTAAATGATATAACGATTCAAGCTTGGTCACCATTCCAGTATGGTATGATCAGAGGTGTTTTTTTGCAGAATGACGATTTTGCTGTTTTGAATAATAAATTAGCGGAGCTTGGTGAAAAATATGGCGTGTCCGCAACAACTATGGCAACAGCATGGTTGCTTCGACATCCTGCTAACATGCAGATTCTGGCCGGAACAATGAATATAGACCGATTTAATGAAATCTGTGCAGCATGCAATATTCAACTTTCAAAAGAGGATTGGTATCAGATTTTCATGGCTGCAGGTAATATTTTGCCATAGAGGAAATGCGCGTCAGTGAGAAGTGCACAGAGGATGAAGAAGTCGTTTTTTATTGTTTTATAATACGTATGAGGAGTTTTTATTATGTTTGAACAGTTTTTAGCGTGGTATAATGGATTGACTGATGGCTTATGGGGTTCTCTTCTTTTGTTTGCCGTAGGAGTTTTACTTCTGATAAAGGGGGGAGACTGGTTCGTGGACGGTGCTGTGGGCATAGCAAAGCGCTTTCGTGTGCCGGAGATCATCATAGGTGCTACGGTGGTATCCGTTGGCACAACACTCCCGGAGGTAATGGTTTCTGTTACCGCTGCCGCCAATCACAACGGAGCGATTGCATATGGTAATGCTATCGGCTCTATCATTTGCAACACAGCTTTGATCGCAGCAGTTACCATTGCGATCCGTCCTGCACCGGTAAACAGAAAGACGACAGTAGTCCCGGTAATATTCTTCTTTATTTCCGCGGCTATTTACATGGTGGCGGCATATATATTCGGTCGCTTTGACAGATGGATGGGTATTGTGATGCTGTTGATTTTCGGCCTTTATATGGCGATAACGATTTATAAAGGTTTTAAGAATCCCGTGCAGGATCACCCGGAAGAAAAGAACGAAGGAGAAACCAGCTCATTATTCAAAGATGTTATCAGTCTGGTTATCAGCGCAGTTATCATAGCAGTGGGAGCAGACATGCTGGAGGGTTCTTCTGTTTCTCTGGCAACAATGGCCGGTATTCCCACGGAGGTAGTGGGAGTCACAGTGGTAGCACTGTGTACCTCTCTCCCTGAACTGGTAACGGCGGTCACTGCCCTGATCAAAGGGCATGGAGCATTGTCGCTCGGCAATATCATTGGTGCCAATATCTTTAACCTGGTACTGGTATCGGGTGCGGCGGTAACCATATCCCCCTTTGTTATTCCGGAGGGCAGTAAGCTTCTGGGATATAATACCTCTCAGCTGATCGAGATTCCTTTGATGGTAGGTGTGATGGCTCTGATGACCTTGCCTGCATTGATAAAAGGAAAGCTTTACCGCTGGCAAGGCATTACCCTTCTGGGTATTTACGGGGCGTTTGTGACCTTGCAAGTGTTGATTGCATTGAAAGTGGTTTGATTGGGCGGAACACAAGCAGGAGGCAGATAAATGTCTATTGAGAGGGTAAGAGAGTATTTCAGAACAAAAGGGATAGAAGGGAAGATCCTGGAATTTGAAGTTTCCAGTGCAACTGTTGCGCTGGCGGCACAGGCGTTACACTGTGAGGAGAACCGTATTGCCAAAACCTTGTCCTTTCACTTGGGAGAACAGGTGATTTTAATCGTGGCAGCAGGTGACGCCAAGATTGACAATGCAAAGTATAAGGCGTTCTTTGGAACCAAAGCCAAGATGCTTTCTTTTGAAGAGGCGGAGCCCTTTATCGGACATGCTGTGGGTGGTGTATGTCCGTTTGCGGTAAATGAGGGTGTGAAAGTTTATCTGGATGTATCGCTGAAGCGATTTGTTACGGTTTTTCCTGCCTGTGGCAGCTCCAACAGTGCCATCGAGCTGACGATTGACGAATTGGAGAAGTATGCGGAGCCGGTGGGGTGGATCGATGTCTGCAAGATCGTGTAAAGTGTTCAGATGTCGTTATGAATATAATAAAATCCGTTGACAAAAATTTCTTTTTGTTCTAAAATTTATCTAACATTTGTCAAGAGGGAGTAGTTTTGATGTGTTGTCAACAATCACGTTTGAAGTTTGGTTCAAATTGGCGACACATACCTTTGTTGGGTACCAGACTTTTGATGCATTTTATTATGCATCAAAAGTCTTTTTTACATTATGGAAACGACCTTGTCACACGATATAGGGCAAAAAGAAGTCTTGACAAGCAAAAGAGAAACTATTTTTGGAAGGAGTTTTTGAAATGGACATTATTGAGATTGTTAAAATGATCATAATGTGGCTGATCGGTGCTGCACTGATTTATCTTGCGGTTAAAAAAGAATATGAACCTACCCTTTTATTGCCGATGGGATTCGGTGCGATTTTGGTTAATCTTCCCAATACCGGTGTGTTAAACCAGATGATGCCGGGAATCGGAGAGGTTAACGGTATTATCCAGTGGCTGTACGAAGTGGGTATTGAAGCTTCCGAGGCTTTCCCGATACTGTTGTTTATCGGTATTGGTGCGATGATTGATTTCGAGCCTCTTTTACAGAGACCGATTCTGGTGCTGTTTGGCTTTGCGGCACATTTGGGAATCTTTGTGGCGATCGGTTTGGCGCTGCTTATGGGATTCAATGTTGCTGATTCGTTTTCTATTGGTATTATCGGTGCGGCAGACGGCCCGACTGCTATTTTGATGTCGCAGATCTTAAAGTCCAATTATATGGGACCGATTGCGGTTGTTGCATATTCTTATATGGCGCTTGTTCCGATCATCATGCCGACCACCATAAAGCTGATCACAACCAAGAAGGAACGGCAGATCACAATGCCCATCAGACAGGGAAAGAAAGTTTCCAAGACAACGAAGATCCTTTTCCCTATCGTAGTGACTATCATTGCGGGCTTTGTGGCACCGATGTCCATTTCGTTAGTAGGATTTTTGATGTTCGGTAACCTGATCAGAGAATGCGGAGTGCTGAATGCTTTGTCCAAAACAGCACAGGATGTACTGACCAACCTGATCACTCTTTTGCTGGGAATTACCATTTCTTTCAGTATGACTGCGGACAAGTTCCTTCAGGTAGAAACCCTGTTTATTATGCTGATCGGTCTGGTGGCATTTGTGTTTGATACCGTTGGCGGAGTCTTTGCGGCAAAGGTGATCAATATCTTCCGTAAAGAAAAGATCAATCCTATGGTTGGAGCTGCCGGAATCTCTGCTTTCCCCATGGCATCCCGTGTAGTGCAGAAGATGGCAGGAGAGGAAAAGCCGGGCAACATCATTATTATGCAGGCAGTAGGTGCTAACGTTTCCGGACAGGTTGCTTCCGCAATCATCGGCGGTATCCTGCTGGGACTTTTCTAAAAAGGAACGGAGCAGTATAGGTTCTGAAAGTTAGCTTCTTAAGTGCCCTGCCCGCCGTATGTGTGGGCGGGGTGTTTTTAAAAAAGCTTATGCTATGGAGCATGGAGGATGAAAATGAAAAAAATGTATTTGTTTTGGGTGATGGTTTCAGTGGCTGTGATGGTTCTGTTTCCGTTGGCGGCAGTTACCTTTATGAAGGGTGATTCCGGAGCAGCGGCCAGTCTCTTTCTGTTTTTTACATTAAATCCCTTGTATTCGGTTATCCTGGGAATCGGCTCTGCCTTCCATATAAAAAAGCTGTGGAGTCTGCCGATCGTCTCCGGCGTTCTGTTCCTGGCGGGCGCATGGTCCATTTTTTCCTTCGGTGATATGGCCTTTGTGCTGTATGCTCTTTTCTATATATTTATGGGAATGCTGGCCATGGTACTTTTCTATTTTTTGAAAAAAAAGATGTTATAGTAAGCGAATGGCGGGGAGGTGCCTATGAACCGATTGTATCAGAAAAAGCCTGTTCTGTTTGCAGTACTTTGGATTGTTGCGTATGTGGTGACTGTCAGCGCAGCTGATAATATTTCGGAAACCGTTGGAATTGCCAAGTCCGTTACAGCGGTAGTCTGTGGATTGCTTGCGGCGGTTCTGCTGGTGTGGATGAAGAGAAATCGTCTCTTCGGGGAATACGGTCTTTGCCGACCGGTGATCCCGGCAGGAAAATTGTTATACTACATACCGTTAGCAGTACTTGCTTCTATTAATATATGGTCATGGTTTGCCTTGAACGGAACGGTCCTTGAAGCAGTACTTTACATCATAAGCATGCTGCTGGTGGGATTGTTGGAAGAACTGATTTTCAGAGGATTGTTGTTTAAGGCTATGTGCAAGGATGGAATTAAGGCGGCGATTATTGTTTCCAGCGTCACCTTCGGCATCGGCCATATTGTCAATCTGGTAAACGGAAGCGGCGCGGATCTTTTCTCCAACCTGTTGCAGGTGGTATATGCCATTGCCGCCGGATTTTTGTTTACCATCCTTTTCTATAAGACCAAGAGCCTGTGGGCATGTATCGTCACTCACGGTGTTCTGAATGCGCTGGGCGTATTTGTGGATCATAGCCTGATAACCCCGGGAAGAGAAGTGGCCAGCGCATTGGTCCTGACCGCGGTATCACTTCTTTATGCGGTATATATTATGAAGGTGCAGAGAAAGGTGCCGACAAGGTAGACGCAGCCCACGCCCCCTGCGGCGCCGTGATCAGTTCAGCCCACGCCCCCTATTCGCAAAACCGCCCCTGCGGGGCTCTTCGCTGCTTCGCAGCTGATTTTTGCTCATAGATGGGGCGCTCCCTCAGAGAATTCGTCCGCATGAAAATTTGTGCGAGCACGATTTTCACGCGGACATTTTCTCTGGCTGAACTGATTGTACTAAAAAAAATACAATTTTAGTATTGATTTTTTTGTCAATTTCGTGTATAGTGTTACTTGCTGTGGCATGATAGCTGTGAAGCGTGAGGTTGCTGCTGCTGAGCAATCAACGGCAGGTTTTCCGTGGAGCGAATGTCAAGTTAGAAAACTGACGGCAAGTCACTGTACCAATTTAAGTCTGCCGATGAGCAGAAACGACGTGTGAAGCGAGAGCTTCTGGAACTGCGGTTCCATGTGAGAATAGGCCTGAAAGAAGAAAGCGTTGCGTAAAGGTTTAGGACACACACCGGAGAGTGTACAGTCACCACTTGTCCGTACTTATCAAAAAGTGCGAAAAGGAGGCGACTTTTTTTATGGCAAGTCAAGTAATGAGAATCACCCTGAAGGCTTATGATCATCAGCTGGTTGATGCATCTGCCAAGAAAATCATCGAAACAGTTAAGAAGAATGGAGCTAAGGTGAGCGGACCGGTTCCCCTTCCTACTAAGAAGGAAGTTGTAACCATTCTGAGAGCAGTACACAAGTACAAAGACTCCAGAGAACAGTTCGAACAGAGAACCCATAAGAGACTGATCGATATCATTACACCGACCCAGAAGACTGTCGATGCATTGCAGAGACTGGAAATGCCTGCAGGCGTTTACATCGACATCAAGATGAAGACCAAATAAGTTTTCATTCGGTGACAACCGCGAAGAGCGGACAACAGAATAAGTAAAACCTCTACAAAGACGTATGAACAGATAACTTGGAGAGACAAAAGACGGAAACTTTCGCGAGGCGAAATTTCCAACGAATTTCTCCGAAATTCGTTTGTTCCGCTATGTAGACAAAAACAGGAGGTAAAAATGAAGAAAGCAATTTTAGCAACAAAAGTTGGTATGACCCAGATCTTCAATGAAGAGGGCGTACTGGTTCCCGTAACTGTACTTCAGGCAGGTCCCTGTGTAGTAACTCAGGTGAAGACTGTTGACAACGACGGCTACAGCGCAGTGCAGGTTGGCTTCGTTGACAAGAAGGATAGAATCGTTAATAAGGATGCTCAGGGCAAGAAGGAAGTTATCCACGCTCACGGCGTAAGCAAGGCTATGCAGGGTCACTTCAAGAAGGCCGGAACAAGCTCCAAGAGATATGTAAGAGAGTTCAAGCTTGAAAACGCTGAGGAATATACACTGGGCGCTGAGATCAAGGCTGACATCTTCGCAGCAGGCGACAAGATCGATGCTTCTGCCATC
The DNA here is from genome assembly GCA_045579545.1 of Acetatifactor sp. Classification (GTDB taxonomy): domain Bacteria; phylum Bacillota; class Clostridia; order Lachnospirales; family Lachnospiraceae; genus Acetatifactor. The sequence goes on from JAZNMF010000038.1 coordinate 13,218, forward strand.
TCCAAGGGAAAAGGCTTCCAGGGCGCGATCAAGAGACATGGACAGCACAGAGGACCTATGAAGCACGGTTCCAAGTTCCATCGTCATCAGGGTTCCAACGGTGCATGTTCTTCCCCCAGCCGTGTATTTAAGGGCAAAGGAATGCCCGGTCACATGGGTTGCGTAAAGGTAACCGTTCAGAACCTTGAAGTTGTAAGGGTAGATGCTGAAAAGAATCTGCTGCTTGTAAAGGGTGCTGTTCCCGGACCTAAGAAAGCATTAGTAACCATCAAAGAAACCGTTAAGGTTCAGGCATAGTTTAAGACGGAAGGAGGACCAATCAGATGGCAAACGTAGCTGTTTATAATATGGAAGGCAAAGAAGTTGGTACAATCGAATTAAACGATGCAGTATTCGGTGTAGAGATTAACGAGCATCTGGTACACATGGCAGTTGTACAGCAGCTTGCAAATAATCGTCAGGGAACTCAGAAGGCAAAGACCCGTTCTGAAGTATCCGGTGGCGGAAGAAAACCCTGGAGACAGAAGGGAACCGGTCATGCAAGACAGGGTTCAACCAGAGCTCCCCAGTGGACCGGCGGCGGTATCGTATTTGCTCCCGTTCCCCGCGACTACTCTTTCAAGATGAACAAGAAAGAGAAGAGAGCTGCACTGAAGTCTGCTTTGACCAGTAAAGTTCAGGACAGCAAGCTGATCGTTGTTGACGAGCTGAAGTTCGAGGAGATCAAGACAAAGAATTTCGCTGCAGTCATGAACAACCTGAAAGTAAATGATGGCCTGGTAGTTCTGGCAGAGAACGATGCAAATGTTGTTCTGTCTGCAAGAAACATGGCGACTGTAGATACCACTTTAGTAAACGCTATCAACGTATATGACGTTATGAAAGCTAACACAGTAGTTCTGACCAAGGACGCTGTTGCAAAGATTGAGGAGGTGTACGCATAATGGCAGACATTAAATACTATGACGTGATCCTCAAACCGGTTATTACTGAAAAGAGTATGGCTGGCATGGGCGAAAAGAAATACACATTTTTAGTTCATACAGAAGCTAATAAGTCTCAGATTAAGGAAGCTGTTGAGAAGATGTTCGACGGTGCAAAAGTTAAGAAAGTTAACACCATCAACATGGACGGCAAGAATAAGAGACGTGGCATGGTATGGGGCAAGACCTCTAAGACCAAGAAGGCAATCGTTTGGCTGACCGAAGACAGCAAGGATATCGAGCTGTATCCCGGACTCTAATACGAGCCTCCTGTGAAAATACACAGGTAAGATTAAGGTATGCGGTCTTTTGACCGCGCAAAGAATCAATGAAGAAAAGGAGATAAGACAATGGGAATTAAGACATATAATCCCTATACACCTTCCAGAAGAAACATGACCGGTTCTGATTTCTCCGAGATTACCAAGAGCACTCCGGAGAAGAGCCTCTGTGTATCTCTGGCTAAGAATGCAGGCCGTAACAATCAGGGTAAGATCACCGTTAGACATCGTGGCGGCGGAAGCAGAAGAAAATACAGAATCATCGATTTCAAGAGAAGAAAAGATGGAATCCCCGCAACCGTAATCGGTATCGAGTACGATCCTAACAGAACCGCTAACATCGCACTGATCTGCTACGCAGACGGCGAGAAGGCATATATCATCGCTCCCGAAGGACTGACCGACGGTATGAAGGTTATGAACGGTCCCGAGGCAGAAGTAAGAGTAGGTAACTGCTTACCCTTATCCGAAATCCCTGTTGGTACTCAGGTACACAACATCGAGTTATACCCCGGCAAGGGCGGTCAGATGGTTCGTTCCGCCGGTAACAGTGCACAGCTGATGGCAAAAGAAGGAAAGTACGCAACTCTTCGTCTTCCTTCCGGCGAAATGAGAATGGTTCCTCTTGTATGCCGCGCTACTATTGGTGTAGTAGGTAATGTTGATCACAGCCTTATCAATATCGGTAAAGCAGGACGTAAGCGTCACATGGGTATCCGCCCGACCGTACGCGGTTCTGTAATGAACCCGAATGACCATCCTCACGGTGGTGGTGAAGGTAAGACCGGTATCGGACGTCCCGGTCCCAGCACACCTTGGGGCAAGCCTGCTCTTGGTCTGAAGACCAGAAAGCAGAAGAAAGCTTCCAACAAGCTGATCGTAAGAAGACGCGACGGCAGAGCAATCAAATAATTGAGGAGGAAAGAAAATGGCTAGATCACTTAAAAAAGGACCTTTCGCAGATGAAAGTTTGCTGAAAAAAGTTGATGCTTTAAATGCGGCAGGACAGAAGCAGGTTATCAAGACCTGGTCCCGTCGTTCCACAATATTCCCTTCCTTCGTTGGACACACAATTGCAGTTCATGATGGAAGAAAGCACGTGCCTGTATATGTAACTGAAGATATGGTTGGTCACAAGCTCGGTGAGTTCGTTGCTACCAGAACCTACAGAGGACATGGCAAGGACGAGAAGAAGTCTAAAGTAAGATAAGGAGGTTTTAATCATGGCAAAAGGACATAGATCCCAAATTAAGAGAGAGAGAAATGCGCAGAAAGATACAAGACCTTCAGCAAAGTTATCTTACGCTAGAGTGTCCGTTCAGAAAGCATGTTTCGTTTTAGATGCCATCAGAGGCAAAGATGTGCAGTCCGCACTGGCTATCCTGGAATACAATCCCAGATACGCTTCCAGCGTAATCAAGAAGCTGCTTCAGTCTGCTATTGCTAACGCTGAGAACAATAACGGTATGAACACTGAGAACCTTTACGTTGCAGAGTGCTACGCAAACAAAGGTCCTACAATGAAGAGAGTAAGACCCAGAGCGCAGGGCAGAGCTTACAGAATTGAGAAGCAGATGAGCCACATTACCGTTGTTCTGGATGAAAAGAAGTAAGGAGGAAAGAAAATGGGACAGAAAGTTAATCCTCATGGCCTTAGAGTTGGCGTAATTAAAGATTGGGATTCCAAATGGTACGCTGATGCTGAGTTCTCTGATTACCTGGTAGAAGACTACAACATCAGAAAGTTCCTGAAAAAGAAATTATACAGTGCCGGTATCTCCAAGATCGAGATCGAGAGAGCATCCGACAGAGTAAAAGTTGTTATTTATACTGCTAAGCCCGGTTTGGTTATCGGTAAGGGCGGTGCTGAAATTGAAGTAACCAAGAAGGAACTGTCCAAGCTGACAGATAAGAAGGTTCTGGTTGACATCAAGGAGATCAAGAGACCTGACAGAGAAGCTCAGCTGGTAGCAGAGAACATCGCTCTGCAGCTGGAGAACCGTGTTTCCTTCAGACGTGCAATGAAGTCTTGCATGGGCAGAACCATGAAGGCCGGTGCACTTGGTATTAAGACCTGCTGTTCCGGACGTCTTGGCGGTGCTGATATCGCAAGAAGCGAGTTCTACAGCGAGGGTACCATTCCTCTTCAGACCTTAAGAGCAGATATCGATTACGGTTTTGCAGAGGCAGATACCACTTATGGTAAAGTTGGCGTAAAAGTTTGGGTTTATAAGGGCGAGATCCTTCCTACAAAAGGAGCTAAACCAGAAGGGAGCGATAAATAATGTTAATGCCTAAGAGAGTAAAGCGTCGTAAGCAGTTCCGTGGCACGATGGCTGGTAAAGCGTTAAGAGGAAATGTTCTTTCCTACGGTGAATTTGGCTTGGTTGCAGCTGAGCCTGCATGGATTAAATCTAATCAGATCGAGGCAGCCCGTGTGGCTCTGACCCGTTATACAAAGCGTACAGGTAAAGTATGGATCAAGATTTTCCCTGACAAGCCTGTTACCTCTAAGCCTGCTGAAACTCGTATGGGTTCCGGTAAAGGTACTCTGGAGTACTGGGTAGCAGTAGTGAAACCCGGTCGTGTGATGTTCGAGATCGGCGGCGTTCCCGAAGCAGATGCCCGTGAAGCATTACGTCTCGCTATGCATAAGCTTCCTTGTAAATGTAAAATCGTTTCTAAAGCAGATTTGGAAGGCGGTGTATCATAATGAAGACAAACAAGTTTGTAGAAGAATTAAAGACCAAATCCGAAGCAGAACTGGCTCAGGAATTAGTTGCTGCCAAGAAAGAACTTTTCAATTTGAGATTCCAGAACGCTACCAACCAGCTGGATAACACTGCAAGAATCAAAGAAGTAAGAAGAAATATTGCACGTATTCAGACTGTAATCACCGAGAAGGCAAGAGCGTAATCGGTAGTAGCGGACGAAGAAAGGAGATCAATCGTGGAAAGAAATTTAAGAAAAACACGTACTGGTAAGGTAACCAGTAACAAGATGGATAAAACAATTGTTGTTGCAATCGAAGAACACGTTAAGCATCCTCTGTACGGCAAGGTTGTAAAAGAGACTTACAAGCTGAAAGCACATGATGAGAACAATGAGTGCAACATCGGTGATACCGTAAAGGTTATGGAAACAAGACCTCTCTCTAAAGATAAGAGATGGAGACTTGTGGAAATCGTAGAAAGAGTAAAATAATCTGCCCAGGCATGTTTCAATATGCCATATGATTTGGAAGGAGAAATAGCATGATTCAGCAGGAAACCAGACTTAAAGTTGCTGATAATACCGGTGCAAAAGAACTGCTTTGTATCCGTGTTATGGGCGGCTCTACAAGAAGATATGCACAGATCGGCGATGTGATCATTGCTTCTGTAAAAGATGCAACACCAGGCGGCGTTGTAAAAAAAGGTGATGTTGTAAAGGCAGTTGTTGTTCGTACTGTTAAGGGTGCACGTCGTAAAGACGGTTCTTACATCAAATTTGACGAGAACGCTGCAGTTATTATCAAAGATGACAAGACTCCGAGAGGAACCCGTATCTTTGGACCGGTTGCAAGAGAGCTCCGTGAGAAACAGTTCATGAAGATTGTTTCCCTGGCTCCTGAAGTATTATAAGGAGGTGCCATATGTCAACACTGAAAATCAAAAAGGGCGACACTGTTAAAGTAATCGCCGGTAAAGACAATAACAAAGAAGGAAAAGTTCTTTCTGTAGACGTTAAGAATGGCAAGGTTCTCGTAGAAGGTGTGAACATGATTTCCAAGCACACAAAACCCTCTGCAGCTAACGCCAATGGCGGTATCGTACAGAAGGAAGCTCCCATTGACTTGTCCAACGTTATGTACGTTCACAAGGGAAAAGCTACCAGAGTTGGCTTCAAGGTTGAGGACGGCAAGAAGGTTCGTTTTGCAAAATCAACCGGAGAAGTGATCGACTGATCGGTGGAAAGGAGAAAAGTTAAATGAGCAGACTGAAAGATTTATACAATGCAGAGATCATGGATGCCATGACCAAGAAGTTTGGCTATAAGAACGTTATGGAAGTTCCCAAGCTTGACAAGATTGTTGTAAATATGGGCGTTGGCGAAGCAAAAGAAAACGCTAAGGTTCTGGAAAGCGCTGTTAAGGACATGGAGACCATTACCGGTCAGAAAGCAGTTCTTACCAAAGCTAAGAAGTCCGTTGCTAACTTCAAGATCCGTGAAGGTATGGCTATCGGATGTAAGACCACACTGCGCGGTGAAAAGATGTATGAGTTCCTTGATCGTCTTGTGAACCTTGCATTGCCTCGTGTACGTGACTTCAGAGGTGTTAACCCTAATGGCTTCGACGGAAGAGGTAACTATGCACTTGGTATCAAAGAGCAGATCATCTTCCCCGAGATCGAGTACGATAAAATTGATAAGACCAGAGGTATGGACATCATTTTCGTAACTACTGCTAAGACCGATGAAGAGGCACGTGAATTACTCAGATTATTCAACATGCCGTTCGCGAAATAATAAGGAGGTAAATTCTGATGGCAAAGACATCAATGAAGTTAAAACAGCAGCGCAAAGCTAAGTTTTCTACTCAGGCTTATACCCGTTGCAAAATTTGTGGTCGTCCCCATGCTTACTTAAGAAAATACGGAATATGCAGAGTTTGCTTCCGTGAGTTGGCATACAAGGGAGAGATCCCCGGCGTTAAGAAAGCAAGTTGGTAAGAAGGAGGAAATATAATATGACTATGAGCGATCCTATTGCAGATATGCTTACAAGAATCCGTAATGCAAACACTGCAAAACACGACACAGTAGATGTTCCTGCTTCTAAGATGAAATTAGCAATTGCTGACATTCTTTTAGAGGAAGGTTACATTAAAAATTACGAAATCATCGAAAACGGTAACTTCAAGACCATTCACATCACCCTGAAATACGGCGCTGACAAGAATGAGAAGATCATCTCCGGTATCAAGAGAATCTCCAAACCCGGTCTTCGTGTATATGCCGGCAAGGAAGATATGCCCAGAGTATTAGGCGGACTTGGTATCGCAATCGTTTCCACCAACAGCGGTGTTATCACCGATAAGAAAGCAAGAGAGCTTGGCGTTGGCGGAGAAGTTTTAGCTTTTGTTTGGTAAGTTAAAGTAACAGTCAATCATCCCATATAATTTATAGGAGGTACGGGCATGTCACGTATAGGTAGAATGCCAATCGCAATTCCTGCAGGTGTAACTGTAGAGGTTGCAGAAAATAATAAAGTGACCGTGAAAGGTCCTAAAGGAACACTTGAAAGAGTATTACCTTCCGAGATGGAAATCAAGGTGGAAGGTGCTGTTGTAACTGTAACAAGACCTAACGATCTGAAGAGAATGAAGTCTCTTCATGGTCTGACCAGAACTCTGATCAACAACATGGTTGTTGGTGTTACCCAGGGCTATGAGAAGAAGCTGGAAGTAAACGGTGTTGGTTACAGAGCAGCAAAGGCCGGCAAGAAGTTAACCTTATCCCTTGGTTACTCTCATCCGGTTGAGATGGATGATCCCGAAGGCGTTGAGTCTGTTGTTGAGGGTCAGAACATCATCATCATTAAGGGTATTGATAAAGAAAAAGTTGGCCAATACGCAGCTGAAATCAGAGACAAGAGAAGACCTGAGCCTTACAAGGGTAAGGGTATCAAGTATGCTGATGAGACGATCAGACGTAAAGTTGGTAAGACTGGTAAGAAATAATAGATAAGGAGAGTGTGAAAATGGTTAGTAAAGAATCTAGACAGAAAGTTCGTGTTAAAAAGCACATGAAAATTCGTAACCGTTTTAGCGGTACCGCTGAAAGACCACGTTTAGCAGTCTTCAGAAGCAATAATCATATGTATGCTCAAATTATTGACGATACAGTTGGAAATACTTTAGTATCCGCTTCAACTCTTGAGAAAGAGATTAAGGCAGAGCTTGAGAAGACCAATGACGTTGATGCAGC
>JAZNMF010000039.1:0-2149 GCA_045579545.1 Acetatifactor sp.
TACCATTGAGTTAATGGAGCCTGTCATGCGAGCCATCGCTGACTCGCATTATTCATTTTTTCATGCAGATATAGAAATCTGCGCACCTGTCATAACCAAAATATCATCGATTCTGACGCCCAACACAGATGCCAACACTACCAAGTTATCGATTGTTGGCAATGCGGTTCCGTGCTGCCACTTGTAAATCGCCTGCGGTGTCGCAAAACCAAATACATCCTGCAAATCCTTTACGGATACACCTGCAAGCTTTCTTAATCTATTGATATTCTGGCCTGTTCTTACCATGTCGATGGTTGGAATAGCCATGACTTCCTCCTTCCCGGCATAGGCCGGGAGTGGAATTATCTCATGTTCTTTCCAAACTTCGCCGGCTCAGATGCCTTAAAATTATAAATAGGTTTTAATACTTCAATCACTTCTACGGCCCCCCGATAACATCAATGATGTCACTCAGGGACTTGTATGCCATAGGAGCTCCCGCCCTGGACATCACTCTTCCGGCACCATGAGGTGCGGAATAATTCCACTCCGGATTACCTTTACCAACAGCCAGCACGCTTCCATCCCTCATATTAATTGGAATCAGCACTTTTTCTCCTTTATGGGCTGCAATTGCGCCCTTTCTCAATATCATTTCATCTGTATCAATATAATTATGAATGGTATGAAATGCGTCTATTGCTGTTAAGCCACATCTGCCAAGAATGATTTCTGCAATCATTTCACGGTTTCTTTTCGCAAAATGCTGGCAGATTTCTACGTCTGCCAAGTAGTCCTCAAAATATTTACCGTGGAGGTAACACAAATCTTCCATGCCACGATTCAAATCAACCGCAAGTCTCTGATAGATTTCCGCCGCCCAGGGTTCCTAAGCTTCTTTCTAATCTCTTACTGTCCTTCAGTTCCCTGAAACAACGGAGCTGCTGTAAATCAAAATGTTCCTGTCTGCCCTGCCATACATTCATTCCCGAGGGAACAAAGTGGCACGCTTCATCCAGTTTCTCAAAATCCATCTCGATATTGCCAAGGTTCACCGTATACATACCGCATCCAATATCGACGCCTACTACGTTTGGAACTGCTTGTCAATAACCGTCATGGTTGTTCCGATAGTGCAGCCTTTACCGGCATGAACGTCCGGCATGATCCTAACCTTTGAACCGGCAGTAAATTCGTAATCGCATATTCTACGTATTTGCTCAATTGCTTCCTCTTCGATTACGGTTGCATAACAGATTGCTGTATTTACTTTTCCCTTAATCTCCAACATAGTGTTCTTTCCTTTCTTCAAATCAATAAAAATACATTGGACAGCGCAGAGCCAGGGATTCGAACCCTGATATCCTTTCGGAATGTCGGTTTTCAAGACCGATGCTGTACCAATTGAGCCAACTCTGCATAAAAAATACCGCTACCCATCATCAAGGTAAGCGGTACGCTAAGAACATGTTTATCTATCTTCCGCGCAGTCCTATCACTGCAATCCGGTATCAATAACACAATTTCCTCGTTTATGCTTATCTATAGATGAGTGCATGAAACCAAAGCCCAACTCGCGTTCATCGAGATGTGCTGATTTACAACTTTCACTATAGAGGCAATACCAACGATTCATTGTAGTCATGTCTTTTATCCTTTCTGGAACCTATGTCGTTCCGCTTTTCTCTTAATTACATCGTCATCATAGCACGAAAAGTAGAGATTGTAAATTATACTTGTGGTATAAATCAAAGTTCTCAGAATTTATCCTTTATATCTAAATATCCAAAAGTGTTACTTTAACTCCTTTATCGATGATAATCCAGCACCAAGTTTTTTAATAATTGCATGTAAGTTTAAGGCATCATCTTCCTTTACAACCAACCTTCCCATCTTACCCCAGCACATCATCTTTCTTGCATATTTCATAATACCTACACGCCGGGCAAAATTTACTACAATGTTTCCAGTTAAAGCTAATCGTCTTTTTAATCCAATACAAAATCTTCTCCATCCTGGCCTCCTACACCGCCTTTGAAATGGTTCCTGCATCCGCATCACCTTCTGAAATCTGAGTTTCATCACATTCGCCAACGGTCTCCTCCGGATAAAGAAGCCTTTCCAACTCATACGCATTGCTCTCACATTCATTTGCCATTGCACTCAT
>JAZNMF010000040.1:0-10554 GCA_045579545.1 Acetatifactor sp.
ACAGATTCCAGTGCTTTTTCTGATGGTAGTAGATGTTGGTCTGATAGCGATAGGCGGTCTTAAAATCCTCGTTCATCTCGTGGGTACCCCACTGACGATGGGGCACAGGGGCGTACAGCTCCAGCGAAACGGGGGACTTGGGGCCCTCATGGTTACTGAGGATAATGCCCCCGGGGCGCACTTCTTCGCCAAGATAGATGAACTTGGGCTCTTTGATAATGAGGCGCAAAACCGCCTTCACCGCCTTGAACCAACCCTTGCGCTCATATGCCATACCGCCACTTCCTTTCCCTTGCAACACAACACATTGGCATAACCTTACCATTTTCGACAGAAAAATGCAAGGCGCACCGCCCCATTCCCTTCCGAAAATTTCCATCTCAGCGGAATCTTAACAGGAGAAACTTCACTGTCCGCAGGACAACTTCACTTGCGAAGCAAACTTCACACGCCAAAAGGCGCACTTAGTTGAAATCATCCGCGAAGCGGATACATCTTTCCTTCTTCCCTATTCACGATTACCTATCACTTCCAAAAATCGGCTGCGGAGAGGAGTGAAAAGTGAAGAGTGAATAAGTAAATCGGCAAACCTCTGACGAGATTTGCCGATTTTTGGAAACCTATTGTAAACGGGGCTGACTCTTTATCTGTGTATCTGTGATTGATGGCTATGTTGCATTATTCTGCTCTCAGGCCGTTTGCCTCAAGGTTCTTGCGATAAGCGGGCAGATGCGTGAACATTTCCTTCTTGAGGGGATTGCGCTTTGTCTTGACGATGACGCAAACCTCATATACAAATACCGCTACGTTGACGATGAGTGCAAGGGCACTCAGCACAGTCCATGCAGTGGGATTGTAAGTGGCGGTAATGGAGAACACGGGCATAGCCTGATAATCCACAGCCAGGGAGAACATTCCGAACAGCGCAAGTGTCTGTGCGCGGTGCTGCAGCCAGATGCCGCGTTTGATGAAGAACTCGGCAACAGTGCAGGAAACCAGCAGTGCAAAGCCGGCATACATGGCACGGGTGGAAATGCAGTTGTAGCAGTACGCCATATTCCACAGATCATAGGCAACGATCCAAAACCAAAGCTGATCTGCCCAAACCATGTCACGGGACTTGGTATTTGCAACCTTGATACCCACCCAGCCGGTCATGGTCAGCAGCAGGAACACGCCTGCAAGGGCATTCATCAGGTTCCAGGGACCACCCAGCTGTACAATGCCGGCGGCATCAACGGTCATCGTCTTAAAGTTTGCAAATACTTCATAGTCGCGATAGATAGCCTCAAGAATATTGATGCCGAGAATTGCCACAGGGAAATACCATGCGAACTTTTTGTTGCCCAGCTTGGTATAGCGGATCAGCATAAATCCGATAACACCTGCAAGGGCGGAGTAGGTCTTTATTACGCCGAACCATGTTTTGCTGGAGGGGCTGCCGACCACATCCATAGCGATCAGTACCACCAGCACTACGGGCAGGACACAATACATAAGTATTGAGAAAATCTTGCTGCGGCGGGTCAGTTCATTCAATACCACCAGAGCAGCCGTAAGGGCGAGAAATCCCAGTACAGTTGCAACGGTATAACCTTCAAAGAAAAATCCCATAATTTCATCCTTTCAACATCAGCTTTACAGCTGAATCACCACATCGCCGATGGGGTACGCCTTGCAGGAGTGGATGTATCCGTACTGCTCGTCGGCATAGCGGCGCAGCATACCTCTTGCAAGGAACACATTGCCGGAAACCAGCTTGACTCTGCACAGACTGCACTCACCGCTGCGGCAGCATACGTTCACACGGACACCTGCACGCTCCAGGGCGGTGAGAATGGACTCGCCGGATCTGGCATCGATCACCCGATCCCCGACGGTAAGGCGGAACACCTCATTGCCCGTAAGTCCTTCAGGCCAGCCAGGCTCGTTCTGGATATCCTTTCTTGCACCGAACATCTCCCTGCGAATACGCTTGGCGGGAACTCCCATACTCTCAAGTTCCTTCTTGCAGAAGTCGTTCATCACCTGGGGACCGCAAATATACGCGGTTCGCTCGGCATAGTCCGGCACCAGTCTGGCAATGAGACCGGCATTGATAAATCCTGTTTCTCCCTGCCAGCCTTCAGCAGGCTCGGAAATCACCAAATGATACTTGAAGTTGGGATACTTTTCCGCATAGGCTGCGAGCTCATCGTGATACAGCGCGGCCTCGGGGGTGCGGCTGCCGTAAAGCAGCACGATGTCTCTGTCCAGCGCAGCTTCCAGCACCTCGCGGATCATGCTCATAAAAGGCGTGATACCGCTGCCACCGGCAAAATACAGGGACTTCTTGCTGTGGAACACAGGCTGATAGCGGAACACGCCGGCAGGGCCGTTGGCACTGAAGCGGTCGCCGATCTGCACCTTGTCTATCATGTAATCGGAAACAAACCCCTCTGCGGTACGGGCAACGGTGATCTCGTAATACGCCCTCTGACGGGGGGAGGAAGAAATGCTGTAGGGGCGGCTGGTACGCACGCCATCGATCTCGGTAAAGATATTGATATACTGGCCTGCCTCAAAGGGAGGAAGATATCCGTCGGCACCGGCAAAGCGGATAATTCTTGCATTCTTGCCGGTATCCACAACGTCTGCCACAACCAGAGACAGTCTCTCGGGATGCAGCGCGGCTACCTTCTTGTCGGCAATGTTGCCGACGGGGATTTTATCCTGAGAGATGCTTCTGCTGACACGAATGCTCTCCAGAATTTCTTCGCCGTGAACCAATGTACCCAGCAGGGTTTCTTTAATTGTCTTAGCCATATTACACCTCCGCAGCAATCTTTGAAGCTACGCCGTCTGCGTATTGATAGTTCGGGCCGAAGCCACAGGAAGTCACCCAGCCACTGGCAAACTCCAAATTGGGGATCTTGCTCTCTGCGGGGAAGAAGAACACAGACTGCATACGGTCCTGCTCATAGCCGTAAATGGCTCCGCCGGGATGATTGAGATAGCGCATATGGGTCAGAGGCGTGGCGATCTCCATCTCCTCAATATGCTCGGTAAAGCCGGGATACATCTTCTCCAGTCTTGCCACAATGCGACGGCCCGCCTCGTACTTCATCTCGTAATACTGTTCCGGAGTGAGCTTTTCCCATTCAGCACTGTATTTGAGGGTACCGGCAGTAATGATGCTGGTGCCGGGAGGCGATACGCTGGGATCGTCAACGGTATAGCAGGTGGCAACAAGGGGATCATGATCCGGCAGCAGCTGGTAGGCATCACGGAAGTCCTTGTTGGCATCCAGGCTCTCATAGTTGAGGGTAAAGGATGTGGTGAAACCGATTTCCTCGGGCGTGCAGTCAAGGCCGATAAAGCAGGTAAGGGCGGAAATACCCACGGTGTACGGTTTAAGGTACTCCCTTGCGCTTTCGGGTACTTCCTCGGGGGCGAGCAGTGCACCGTATGTGGCCAGAGGCGAGATGTTGGAGATGATCTTCTTGGCTCTGTATTCAACGCCGTTTTCATCCACAACGCCGACAGCTGCGCCGTTTTCCAGCACGATGCGCTTTACGCCGCAGTTGAGCCGCACAACGCCGCCCATGCGGCCAACGGCTTCCATGATGGCCTGGTTCATCATCATAGAGGTACCGCGCAGGTAGTGAGGCTTTGTCTCGGTGTAGAAGTAGGTGCACTTTGCAAGGATCGCAAAGGGGAATCTCTCGGGAGGCATACCCATGAAGCACCAGTAGGCGCTCAGCGCCAACTGCAGCTTGGGATCCTTGAAGAATTCATCCAACACCTCCTGTGTGCTCTTGAGGGCATACTTGGCAAGGGTGGGATAAATACGGGGGAAGCCGGTCTTCATGATCAGCTTCTTGAGGGCACCGGGTTCACCGGTGCTCTTTGCGCTCTGGGCGGCGAAGGCGGTGGACTCATCGCAGAAATCGTACACTACCTTAAAGTACTCCTTGATGGCTTCCGCCTCTGCAGGGAACTCCTTGCAAAGATGTGCCACGCACTTCTCCCTGTCGGCCGGCAGGCTTACGCCGGTTCCGTCGGGGAAGTTAACCCGGAACAGTTCCTTTATCTCGATCCAGTCGATTTCATCGAGGATACCGTAGCGGGCGAACTGCTCTCTGAGGGGGCCGGGATTCTCCGGGGTGCCCATATGGGAGAGCTGATGCAGCGCAATTTCAAACTCAAAGCGGCCTCTTCTGAAACTGCTGCCGCAGCCGCCGGGGATATTGTGTCTTTCAAACAGGATAACACGCTTACCCTTTTCGGCAAGGGTAGCAGCAGCGGCAAGACCGCCGTTTCCCGCGCCGATTACGATTACATCATATTGCTCCATTGCATAATTTCCTTTCAGGTTATCAATTATCAGGACAGGAAGAGGGGTGCGAAGGTAAAGTTGATGCCGCCGTTCTTCACCATGAGGATAATACAGGCGGCAATAAGCGCCAGATTGATGATCATGCACACGACCTGTACGCTCGTTTTCTTCGTCCACTTCACGAAACGGTCGAACTTCTCAAAGAAGAATTCACGCTCGAACCAGTCCTTTGCACCGATCTGCAGCCAGCCGCCGATGGAGAGGGAGATCGCTCTGAGCAGCAGCCACATACCGATACCGCCAAACTGACCCAAACCCAGTGTGCAAACCGAGCCGATCAGGGGCGCACCCAGGAAGCCCACATGCATGAGCGCCACAGAGGAGGAGAACTCGTTGGTGACGAAAATCCAGTTCCACAGGGTGTAGGCAAGGGCATACATGATGGTGATGGCAGGCAGAACGCCGTTGGTCAAATAGTAGTCACCGATCGGTGCATCGAAAACCCACACACCTCTGAGGGTGATGACGCCGACTGCCAGGGCGATACCGGAGATACCGTTGAAGATCTTCTTATAGCGGAAAAGGTCGGTAAAGGTCGCCTCAAGAATGTTGACGATAAGCATAAGCATAACAATATCAACATATACCTGAGGGTTGAACAGCAGCATCGCAGCAAATACGTTAAGAATACGCATTGTAAGCAGCGTTATCAGCTTAAGTTTTTCAAAGAATACCGGCTTGGCAAAGATAAGTACCAGTATGGACGGAATGACTACGAGAGGAATATTTGCATGAATGGGGTAGAAAGCGGAAATGATTGCCATTCCGGTGATAGCGGCAGTGAACATGATCCACTTAAAAAACACTTCCGAACCCTTGTTTTTAATCTGCAACTGTTCCATTTTTCTCTCTCCTTTATGTTTTTGTTGATTTCCCAATTTTGATTTCCGAATAACAAACACTCTATAGTTCTGCTAAGCTGTTGTGCTGAGGCTGTCCCCTTCTCTCACCTCCCCTGCTTTTCCGTTATGATCTGGGGAACTCCTCCCCAAAGTTCACGATTTACTGCGGTATGCGTCTGCAAGTATTTTGCAGAATCCGGTGACTCTTCGCCGCATGTTTTCCTCGGTGTCACGCTCTTCATCTATGGCCATCTTCTGCATAAGGCCCAGCAGCGAATCGTAGGTGTTGTAATACAGATTCTCAATATCATCATCGGCTCTAACGCTGCCGTCCTCAATGCCCATATAAATCGCCTCCGCAAGCGGGCCGTTCCTGTCCTTAAAGGGGGCAGGGGGCTTGCCTTTTACCAGCGAAGATTTTCCGTTGCGCTTGAGATATGCCTCAGCCTCATGAACAAACACCAGCTCCTGGCGGCTGGTGAAAAGGATCTCGGCATAGGCCAGCAGCACCGCATAGATACGATCCGCACCTAACTTTCCTGCTTCCCTATCACGGCAGACAAGCGTTGCCTGCTCCATGACCTTGCGCCAGAACAACAGGGCGGTTTCCAATACCAGATCGGACTTGCTTTCGAAATAACGAAAAACGCTGCGCTCGGTAAGTCCGGCCATTTTCGCAATGTCCGAAACCTTGGCAGCATCAATACCCTTATCCACAAAACAAATAAGGGCATGGGTGACGACCCGCGAAATATTCTCTTCCTTTCGGGCTGTATACAATCTGTTTTCCATATTTTTTTCCTGATGAAATCATTGCTTTCTTAACACGTACGTAAATTGTCAGTCTGACTGACAATTTACATTATATATGATTTGGTTCTTTTTGTCAAGTATTAACAGTTTTTTGCAGTCTTGCCGCTGTTTACTATTGCATTATTCCAACACATAGTATATACTGTACGCAATAAACGACTTTCCCAAGGTCGTTATCCGAATACTCATCTCCATATTGTGCACCGCTTTGTGCAAACGCTGACCCGAGGGGGACATTCCTTTTTAGACAGGAGGATTGCCGCCCTTGTTTTCGCGCGCTCAAAACGCATCTGATACGGCGCTTGAACCTTTACACCTCTCATGCGCCTTGTTATGACAGCACAAAATCGAAAGGAGATCATCATGAGTAAGCTGAGACCCAAAATCGTGCAACTGGCCAAGATGGTTGGCGGAATTAGCGGCGTTGTAAACAAAATCGATGAAAACGCCCCCGAGTATTACTCTCTTGCGGATATACTGACCGATGAGGAGGCAGAGGTAGCTCTTGCTGCAGGCCTTAGAAAAAACCGCACCGTGGAATACCTTGCCAAAAAAACAGGCAAGAGCATAGAAGAAACCAAGCGTATCGCCGATCGCCTTGCCTGGATCGGCGTATTCCGCTGTACGTATGAAGAAGAGTTCGGGCAAGATTGCTACTATGTGCAGATTTATGCCCCCGGCATACTGGAGATGCTGGTCAACAACAAGGAACTGCTGGAGGCTCATCCCGAAGTCGCCCGCGCATTTGAAGAATACACCCGCACAAGAATCGCCAAAATCGCGCCCATGCTCCCCGATGGCTACGGCCTTATGCGCGTTGCCCCTGTGGAAAGTGCCCTGGAGGGTGTCGAGGGTGTTACCGATGACGAGCGTATAAGCTGCTACCTGAATAAATACGACCGCTTCTCTGTGGCTCCCTGCTCCTGCCGCGCTACCCGCCGCGTATTGGATCAGGGCTGCGGCCATCTGGAAGAGGATATGTGCATCCAGATGGGAAAAGGCGCTGAACACTTCATCCGTACCGGACGCGCGAGAGAAATCACACGCGAAGAGGCTTTGGAGATCCTCAAGCGCGCCGAGGACAATGGACTTGTCCATAACCTTCCCAACATTGAAGAAGTGGGCGACAGCGCCGCGATCTGTAACTGCTGCGGCTGCTCCTGCTTTGGTCTGAGAGCCGGTCTGATGTTCGGTGCCCGCGATGCAATCCGTTCCAATTTTGAGGCGCGTATCGACGAAACCAAGTGCGTTGCCTGCGGCATGTGTGTGGAAAACTGCCAGGCCAACGCCCTTAAGCTTGGTCAGAAGCTTTGTACCAAGGAACCCCTTGCCCAGCCCGAGCAGTACAAAAAAATGTCCAACTCCCTTGTGTGGAGCAAACGCAACTGGAATCCGGATTACCGCGAAAACAGAGAGGACACCCTTGCCACCGGTACGGCTCCGTGTAAAACCGCATGCCCGGCACATATTGCGGTACAGGGCTACCTGCGTCTTGCCGCCGAGGGCCGCTACACCGATGCCCTTGAGCTGATCAAGCGCGAGAACCCCTTCCCTGCTGTATGTGGTCGTATCTGCAACCATCGCTGCGAAACCGAATGTACACGCGGCAGCATTGACGAAGCCGTGGCAATCGACGAAGTCAAGCGCTTCATCGCCGATCACGATTTGAACGCGGAGACCCGCTTCGTCCCCCCTATGGTCAATCAGATCGGTCGCCCCTATGAAGAGAAGATTGCCATCATCGGCGCTGGTCCTGCAGGTATGACCTGTGCATACTTCCTTGCCGCTAAGGGCTATAAGCCCACGGTATTTGACAAGGCGGCACGCCCCGGTGGAATGATGATGAACGGCATCCCCAACTTCCGTCTGGAAAAGGATGTGATCCAAGCTGAAATTGACATCCTCGTCGAGATGGGTGTAGAGTTCAAGTGCGGCGTTGAGGTGGGTAAGGACATTACCATCCCCGAGCTTCGTAAGCAGGGTTACAAGGGCTTCTATCTTGCCATCGGCCTCCAGTCCGGCGGCAAGCTCGATGTTCCCGGCGCTGATGCAGAAGGCGTAATGGCCGGCATTGACTTTACCAAAAAGGTAAATCTCGAAGGGCAGCAGCAGCTTAACGGCAATGTGGTGGTGATCGGCGGCGGCAACATCGCCTGCGACGTGGCCCGCACTGCCGTACGCTGCGGCGCAGACTCCGTCACCATGTACTGTCTTGAGTCCTATGACAAAATGCCCTGTGGTGAAGAAGACCGCTCCGAGTGCGAACACGACGGCATCGTCATTCGTGCCGGCTGGGGACAGACCGAGATCGTCACTGAAAACGGCAAGACCGTTGGTGTAAACTTCCGAAAGTGCCTTTCCGTCCAGGATGGCGAGGGCAGATTCGCTCCCACATTTGACGATGACACCACCGAGTTCGCCAAAGCGGACTATGTTATGTACTGCATCGGTCAGAAGGCAGACTGGGGCACGCTCCTTACCGGCACCGCTGTGCAGCTTAATAAGCGCGGCCTTGCCGAGGCTGACCCCCTCACCTATCAGACCGCTGAGAAGGACATTTTCGTGGGCGGCGATGCATACACCGGACAGAAGTTCGTGATTGATGCTATTGCCGCTGGTAAGGAGGCTGCCATCTCCCTGCACAGAATCGTGCACGAAGGACAGACACTCACCTACGGCCGCGACCGCAGAGTATACCGCGCATTGGATAAGAAAAACGCCCTTGTGCCTGAGGACAGCTTTGATCACGGAAGCAGACAGCTGCCTGGCTACAATGAGGCAAAGCGCAAGTCTTTCGGCGATGCAAGACTCACCTTCACCGAGGAACAGGTAAAGAAAGAAACCGCACGTTGCCTTGGCTGCGGCGCAACGAAGGTTGACAGCTACCTGTGTATCGGCTGCGGTGTATGCACCACCAAATGCAAGTTTGATGCCATCAAGCTGGTTAAGGTTCGTGATTGGCACGCAGGCGCTTTTGAAACCATGCCCATCAAGGTCGCCGAGCATCTGGTGAAGAAAGTTGGCCGCGCTGCCGCGAAGCCTTTCTCGAAGGAATAAGCCTATGCATGAAATGGGTTTGATGGATGCAGTACTGAAAACGGTAGAGCGCATCCGACAGGAGCAGCAGCTTGGCCCTGTACGTAAGATCACCATTGAGGTCGGCGAACTATCGGGAGTCGTGCCGAGATTTCTTGAGGAGTGCTATGAGGCTGTTGCCGCAGGTACACCCTTTGAAAAAACAGAGCTTGCCATCGAAATGGCCCCGGGCCTGGCAAGGTGTGAAGACTGCCGCAAAGAATTCCGTCCGGTCAACACTATGTTGCGCTGTCCTGCCTGCAACGGAGAAAAACTCACACCCATCGCCGGCAGAGACATGACCATAAAGGAGATCGAGGTTTACGATCAGGAATAGCCTCCATACGGAAAATATCCGCCCTTCTCGCTTAAGGGCGGCTGGGGCTCCTCAAGACACGGAACGGTGACGACGGAAGGACGCTGCTTGAATCAATATAAAAGATGAACAGTTGCAAAATTTGCAACTGTTCATCTTTTATAGGCAGAATCATGATTTTATTCTGTACTTTGAAAGCATTGTGCTCCGAAAACTCTTAAAATTCAAGCAAATCAAATATCCAATAGTTTATTTTGGTGGAGACGAGGGGTCGACTCCCCTCTTGCAGAAGAGCAATCTTCCAAGTCTGCATGGGGGGAGGATGAAATCATCCGCGAAACGGATACATCTTTCCTTCTGCACTATTCACGATTACCTATCACTTCCAAAAATCGGCTGCGGAGAAAAGTGAAAAGTGAAGAGTGAAGAGTGAATAAGTAAATCGGCAAACCTCTGACGAGATTTGCCGATTTTTGGTGGAGGCGAGGGGAGTCGAACCCCTGTCCGAAAGCATTTTAACAGGACTTTCTCCGGGCGCAGTTACGATTTATACATTCCCTCCATGCCGCGGCACGTAACAGACGCGACACTTTAGTAGAGTCATGATGCGTGGGCGGGGCAACTCTTACCCGCCTCACGGACGCCACCTTAACGACGCCTTCCCCGGCCGGTGGCCGCTCCGGTTCAGACGGTCACTGCTTAGGCAGCGACGGCAACAGTCTTAGTGTTGTCAGTTAATTTTAAAGTACCCGTTTTATGGTGGTCAGGCGCCACCGCCCGCTTATCCGGCCTCCGCGCCCCCGTCGAAACCGGTACGCCCCCAAATCTCTATTCAAAAAAATGACAAGCATTTTTTTGATGTTTGGGTTTATTTTCTCCCCGGGGCGGGAAGATCCCCACCCCGGAGCAAAATACGTTATCTGAACCGTGCGAAGGGATCAGCCAGCAGACGGGGAGCGGGATACTCCACGCCGTGGGTCTCCACGGTGATACTGGCGATGGTCTGGTTCTCGAAGGGCTTATCCTGGCTGTTGGTGCGCACGGAAGCGATGCGGTCCACCTCTTCCATACCCTCCATGACCATGCCGAAGGCGGCATACTCACCGTCCAGGAAGTAGCCGTCGGCATGC
>JAZNMF010000041.1:0-18265 GCA_045579545.1 Acetatifactor sp.
ATGGCTTTGTGGCTGAAGAGCGTAAATTGGCTTGCAAAAATAAGTACAATATGGATTGTATGCCAAGCGTGCTGACATCTATTGCTGAAAGCCCGACTTGGAAAAGTATTTTTTCCTCTGTAGCAGAAACAATGCTTCTTGCAGCATAATAAAAAAAAGAAAGCCTTTGTGGAAACACAATGGCTTTTTTCTTTCATATTAACTGTAACAAACGAGAAAAGGAGAAAAAATATGAACGAAACAAAGATTTATAAAACAGTCGAGCTGACTACAACCGAAAAAGCTTGTTTTTCTATGTTCTTAGTAAGGGGAAAGCAGTATTTAGAGCAGGCAATCGAAAAAATTGATTATCCAGAGTTCCCTGAAATAAATAAAAACCCTAAAAGTCTTCTGAAAGATATCGTTGATTTGATTGAGATTGCAAATGAAATGCCTATCGCTAAGCCTATTGAAATAAATGAACCTGCTGAAAAAAGTAAAAATAACCGGCACTTCTACGAATTGGTTTATTTTGAAAATAGAAGAAATTCCGGATCCGTTTATATCTGCACGCCTTTAGATAAAGACGATTTTGTAGACGACGATGATTTTTTGGAAGAATTGGTGGCCACTAAATGTATAACTGCAGGTCAGGCAGATTCTATTGTAAATATCATTGAGAGTGATCAAGATCATTACGAGCGATTGCATTAGGAGGTAGCAGAATGTTCTGTCCACAGCCATATGTTTTAAGTATTTCTGAAAATAATGTCAAGCATTTGCCCTGGTGGTGGGATGGTGATTCGGTCTCTAAATTTCAAACGATAAACCAGTTGGTGCAATTTTTGCAGCGACACATCCCGGTTAGCGAAAAAACCATTGCAGAAATTTATCGGACAGATGCTCAGATTCAATACGGTGTCATTTTTCAGAATACTTGGTATAAAGTTGAAAAGGTGAAAGAAAAGTATGTTAAAAGAAAAAGATAGAATCAAGCGGGCAAGTAGCGATATAGACTTTTTCACAGAAAAGTTTGGGGAAATAATCTATGATTCCTCTCAGGAAGAAGAACCATCCACTTATGATTTGGGTTATGAGGTGGAAAAGGTTCTTAGAAACTGCGAAACTGAAAAAGAAGTAGCTATTGTCAATGATATGTTAATTGCTTTCTGCGGTTATGGTCTCAAGACATTAGTTGATAAGATTCGGACCCGGGACAAAACTGCATATGCCTGGGAAAGTTTTTAGGAAGGGAAGGAATGAGGCATCATTATTTTGCCGATACGAAGGGCAAATTGGTGACAAATTACGAATTAGCCAGAATGGCCAAAATTGTAGAAAATATCGATATTGATCCGGAGAACCTAAAGGAAATTAAGAAATATGCAACAAAATGCAAGGGAATTGTCAAAGAAGTGATTTATCCGTCTATCCCTTTTTATTGATGGGAGGAGACAAAATCACCGCTATCCAAGTATATTGGAGGAATAATTCAAATCTTAACTTTGTAGAAGCCAAAAAATATATTGATGAGGTAGAAAAAATAAATCATATAAGATAAACTCAAAAAATATGTAAAAGGCGCCTTTCAAGGGCGCCTTTTTCTTTCATATTGATTATATCAAAAAAGAAAAATGGAGGACGAAAGATGAGTCTCAATGCATCTCATTTAATTTTGGAAGTAACCAGAAAATGCAATATGTGTTGTGATCATTGCTTAAGAGGTGAACCTCAAAAGCAGGATATGACAAAAGTAATTATAAACAAAGTGCTGGATACATTTGAAAGCATCTGCACTGTTACTTTTACCGGTGGTGAACCTACTTTAAATTTGGATTTAATTCGTTATTTTTTCAATGAAGCAGACAAAAGAGGAAAACTTCCTTCATCATTTTGGCTTGCTACCAACGGAAAAGAGAATCAGATAGAATTAGCTGCATTATTGCTCGAATATTATCCATTGGTAGACGAACCAGAATGCTGTGGCGTTGCAGTTAGCAAAGATTATTTTCACGATGAACCGAAAATAAATTATCTTGCAGGGCTTTCTTTTTACGATTCAAGTAAAGAGCATGACATTTATAACCCAGACGATTCTTGGTTAATTAAGTCGGGGAATGCAGAACTTTATGATTTGGGAAGTCAGGAAAAAGCAGACAGAAGAAGCCAAAATTTATATTTAGACGCGCATGGTAACAACAACTTCACAATCGAACAGGTTTACGTTAATGCCTTAGGTGACGTTATACCAGATTGTGATTATTCGTACATTGAACAGGAAAAAATGAAGCTCTGCCATATTGACGATCTTGTAGAGTATATTCATTTGATCTCAGAAACAAAAACAGCGTAACAGGAGGAAAATATGAACGTAGGAGATTCAGTTGGAATCATTTGCCGGTCATTAAAGGGCGGCAGCGTACAGTGGATCCTTGAAGAGGATAAGATTAATAAAATCACAGAAACCTTAAAAAATGGCCGGCGATATTTTACAAAATCAAAATTTCGTCCATTGGATGCAGATGATGTAGATTCTAACACAGAAATGATGGAAGAAGCCGTCGGAAAAGGATACATCGTTACAAGAGAGGTGTTTGGGCTAAACGATAAAACGCGTCCTTTTGCGGAGCGTTGGATTGAATGGGCAAATCAAAATCCAGAAAAAGCAGTAAGTGTTCTGGAGAGATAATCAGGAGGCTTTGGTATGAAAATATGTGTAACAGGGCATCGTCCCTCTAAGCTCTATGGATATGATTTAACTCATCCCAAATGGATTGCTCTCAAGGAAAAATTCAAAGAAATATTGGTGGAAAATCACTGTGAAGAGGCGATTACCGGTATGGCTTTGGGTGTTGATACGGTGTTTGCTCTGGCTGTCTTGGAGTTAAAGGCAGCCGGTTATCCTATTAAACTTCATTGTGCAGTTCCTTGCTTAAATCATCCGAATAAGTGGCCAAAGGAAAGTATTGATATGTATAACGATATCTTGTCAAAGGCAGATATTGTAAAGGTTGTATCAAATACTCCGTACCATTCTTGGGTGATGCAGAAAAGAAATGAATGCATGGTAGATCTGAGCGAAAAAGTGATTGCCGTTTGGACCGGCGCTGCCGGCGGAACTGCAAATTGTGTAAGATATGCAAGAGAGTGTGAAAAAGAAATTATTCAAATTGTTCCATGAAAATTGAAAATGAATGACGCAAAGGAGAAATAATATGAGTATCAAATATTCAGATTGTAGTGAAGGTTACAAATACGGCCCTGATGGTCATCAGCTTAATAACTGGGATCCGGATAAGGATTACGGAAACGAATACGTACAGGTTCATTTTCGCATAGAAACAAAAGGATACGGAGCTCCGAGTTTTATTTTTACGCCGGAAGACAGAGCCGCTTTCGATGCCGATTTGGTTGAAGTATTCACAAAACTCGGCTGGGAATGCAAAGAAAAAGCTTATAAAGGCAGCACTGCAACATGGATACATGGAAAATCTCATTTGTATTTACATCCGCAGGATTTCAGTGGTGAAGTACTGAAAAATGAGATCAAAACAGTTGCCGAAGCCTTAGAGAAAAACAAGAGCTTCTGTTTGAGATGGGTTGACTTATATAAGACTGTTTATGAAATGACTGATGAAGAGTATAAGTTGATTCTCGAAGCAAAAAGAGAAGAAATTACTCGTGATCTTTTGGAAGCAGGAAAGACAAAGCGACATTATTTATATCATGATAAAGGAGCGCTTGTAAATAACATAGCAGCTCGCTTTGGCATTCCGAGAATTGATGATATTAATAAGCTAAGTTATTTCCGCTTTATGAATCCAGTTCTGACAGACTATATCGGCAATATTCTTCATTCATTGATTGAAAAAGGATATATGGTTTCTCCGAATAGTCCAGATGACCATTTAGTTAGGACCATTAACAAAACAGAACAGAAGAAAAAGAAATTGTATATCAAGGAGGATTGAATGGAAAGAGTATACAAAAACGTAGAACTGCTTCCAAATGAGGCTGAACAGATGAAAAAATATCTTCGTGAGCTTGCTGTGAAATTTGAATCAAGTGCAGCAGGAGAGTATGTTCATTTTGAGATTCTCGTAAATGAGCAGGAAGCTAAGGAAACAAATGAATTCTTAAGCAAATTATAAAAAAGGTCCTACGGAAAATTTCCGTAGGGCTTTTTTTTCTATCATATTAAAATCGAAACATAAAGAAAAAAGGAGACAAAAATTATATGAGAGTAATTAATTCCAACGCAACATATGAGATTTATGATGATAATTTGCGAATTTATGAAAATCTGCCTCCGCAGTGTTATACTATCAGATTTTCAAAAATGACGGGATTCTTCTTAGAAAAGCACGCAGACATCGAGATCAATGAAAGTAAAATTTATGGCGTACATGATAGCAAGGTGGCTAAAGTATTAAAATCATTTGCGCTGTTTCATAGAAGCTTGGGTGTCATTTTAAGTGGCGATAAAGGTATCGGTAAATCTTTATTTGCTAAGCTGCTTTCGATTCGGGCAATCGAGCAGAATTTACCGCTTATCATTGTGGATACTTATTATCCAGGCATTGCCTCTTATATTGAAAGCATTGAACAGGAAGTGGTAATTTTATTTGATGAGTTCGATAAAACTTTTGCTGGAAAAGAAAATGATCCGCAAGCAGAAATGCTTAGCTTATTTGATGGAATCGCAGGAGGCAAGAAGCTTTTTGTTATCACCTGTAATGAGATTAGAAAGTTGAATGATTACCTGGTAAATCGTCCCGGAAGATTTCATTATCATTTCCGATTCAATTATCCATCTGCTGAAGAAGTGAGAGAGTATTTGCAAGATAAGCTGGAAAGACAGTATTGGGGAGAAATTTCAAAGGTGATTTTGTTCTCTAAAAAGATTAACCTGAATTACGATTGTCTTCGTTCTATTGCTTTTGAACTGAATAATGGAGAGTCCTTTGAGAATGCGATTCAGGATCTAAATATTATCAATATCAATCGAGAAAAGTATAGAGCTACTTTGTGGTTTGCAAACAATGTAGTGATGACAAACAGCGATGTGAATCTTGATTTGTTTGACAGGGATGCAACGGCAAGTATCTATATGTATGATAAGCAGAACAAAAGTTATGTTACGGTTTCTTTTGATCATTCTAATTGCATTTATGATCCAAACAGCGGACAGATGATTGTCCCTAAGGAATGCTTGAATGTAGAGTTCGACGCTGATGATGATTATTACAAGAAGGAAGTTGAAGCAATTAAAAACGTCGAAGCAATCCGTTTTACTCTGGAAAGAGCCGGAGGCAAACATTATCATTACGCGGTATAACAATTTTATCCCCACTTTTAAAGTGGGGGATAAAAAATATGATAAGGAGATTAAATATGGATGAACAAAAATTAGGATTACAAGAACTTAAATTGGCCAGAATCCCGATTTTGAGAATTAACGGGCACTTGGATATGGGGCTTAAAATTAACTATATTGGCATTTTAAATGGTTTTGTATTTGAAAAAACGCCAAGCTACTGGGTAGTCCGAGGATATATGCCGCTTAACTATGCGAAAGAAATCTATAATATTTATGGAGCAACGCCAATTCGTGTAAATGGTACAGCAGGTGGAGAAGACCCATCAAAAGCAGCAACTGTAAATCC
Source organism: Acetatifactor sp. (assembly GCA_045579545.1). Classification (GTDB taxonomy): domain Bacteria; phylum Bacillota; class Clostridia; order Lachnospirales; family Lachnospiraceae; genus Acetatifactor. The sequence goes on from JAZNMF010000041.1 coordinate 5,646, forward strand.
GATTTACCACAGAAAGTTAAGTGACCTTCATGAAAAAATTCCTAATGTTCGGGAGTTTGCGAAAGCAGCAGAAGAAATCATTGATGATCCCAAAAATCCAAGATATATTAAGTTTTACCATATTGATAACTCGGCTGGATTAGTTGTATTTGCAGATTTTGTGAGGAATCATGATATTCGCACCAGTTTTGTTGACTAACCCAAAAGCCTTTGCCTTGTGCAGAGGCTTTTTCTGTCATATTAACTATAAAATATAAGAAAAGGAGAATCTGAAAATGAAAAAAGCAAAATGGTTCCTTTTAACCGGAGCAGTAGCTCTTTGTGCAGCAGGTGTCGCTGTATATCTGTACAAAAAACATAGACAAGAGGAAGAGGAAGTGCAAACAGTGTATGATAATCTTTCTGAGAACGGAAAAACAGAAGAAAAAGAGGAGGAAGATATATATGTCGATTTCGAAGGAGATAACGGGGAAGTGCAAGCCTAAATCTTATACTACTTTGCAAGTAATGAATTGGAAATTCGTTATTGCTTTGAAGCCGCAGCAGCGTTGGGATTACCGGATTACGACAGAGGGCCGCTATCATGTGGAGCGTGATATTTTGTCAATCAATCTGGAAGCAGATGAGTTTCATAAGATGTTTCGAGAAAAGGAGGACACTGCATGAGAACTACAGAAAAAGACATTTTGATGATTTGCAAAGGGTATTACGATAAAGAGAAGCACAAAACAAGAGAAGACGCATTTGATGCCTATTACAAAAAGTATTACAGAGTAGGTGAAGGACACAATTATCATTTGTCTCATAAAATGATCTATGATATTTGGCTGAAAGATTGTGTAAGAGCTTTTTTGACGCCGGATAAAATCGGTGAGTTTACTTTTTATGTTGTAGATCAGGAAGCATTGCAGGAAAAAGCAGTTATGGGTAAAAATTGTTTTGGAAAAATACCGGAAACAGATTTCTATGACGTAATGTATCATAGAATTGTAACTTGGCTGCAGCTGATGAAAGTTCGTGATAATTTTGGAAAATACTTAATAGATGTTTCCGATTACCAAGAACATGAATTTATTATCTGAAAGAAAAGAAAAATCCACTCAGCGAGTGGATTTTTTTTGTTATATTTCTTTGATTTCTCCAAAATGCCAAACACGTATATTGAATTCAGTAATGGGAGTCCCGCAATAAGCACAAACTTTATCGCCAACACCGGAGAGAGGCGCAGCACAGTTTGGACAATTATGTCCAAGTACAGCATCTGCGTCATTTTCAGCTAATTCCCGATTTTGAATATACATTGCCACAATATTATATTTGGACTGTGTTTTTAAATCTTTTCGTCCAGAAGTTACTTTTTCTTCAACTTCAATAAAATGACTATATTCCACGGCAGATTGAAAAACAATTGAGCAAACTCCCTTATGCTTCTTATATTCAGCAATTTCGGTACGGTGAATTTTAATGTTATTATACTGAGGTTTTGCTCCCTGTTCTTTATACATAGCAATTCGAGAAGAAAGTTTTTCCTTCATCTCTTTTGTTCCTTCATCAAATAAGGAAGAATCTAAGCTGTCAATTGCTCGCAAATATTTAATGAGTGCATTTTCTGCTTTTTCTTTCATTTCCGGATAATGAAAATCTGGGAAATCTTTTGTTATCTGAGGCAAAAATAAACTGGTTGCAGCAGAAACCGATTTCGGTGTAACGCTGTATTCAAGTTCAATTTGCTCAAATCCTTCTTTTATAGAATTTGTACCAAAGATGGAATTGGAAAAACTGCGAACTTTTTGTTGTATTCTTTTATAAGCAATATATCCAGCTACACCAACTCCAATCAACAAGAGCAAAAAGATAATCAGCAAAACCAAAGTTTTATTCATATGGAACCCTCCGTAAATATATATTTTCTACTGTTAAAATGAAAGATTTTGTTTGAATTTTAAATTTTTGCACAAAATGTGCATCGTATATATTTTTATGCAAAAATTTTTACTTTTTTCTAAATTACTCATATTAATAGTGAAACACAATTAAAAACACTAAAGGAGAGTTTTATGAAAAAGACAAAAAATAAGATAAAATGTGTTTTTGCTACTATGCTAACTGCGGTTTGTATGATTTCAACCTTTGCCCAGTCTTTGGAGGTTTCGGCTTATTGGCCAAGTTGGCCAGGACAGCAGCCTGGAGGGGGATCTTCTTCTGCTTCCATAAATCATATCGACATTGGCGTTAATTTGACCGCATCTCTTATTATAAACGGAGAACAGACACAGGCCGATTTTACAATTGGAACCGAAGATGCTCAGTATGTGACCATTACTGCAGATCCTGCAGATACAGATTTTAACGCAAATGGCGGAATGTCTACCAGCACTGATAATCAGGGAAATAAGCAGATTCGAATTGAAGGAGATTTTCCAGTAGGAACAAAGGATGCTCCTATTAGTTATACTGTAACTTTATCAAAAACAATTGTTACAAATTCCGGAATCAGTGTACCTGTAACTCTAAGCACTACTACACATTATTGGGATGGAGGAAATGTATGCCCTGGTTATCAGGTAAATCCCGGAAGACAGAGTGGTATTGATTTAAAGTTAAACAACGGAGTAGGAGTTAGCAATACAAAAGGGACCCTTCAGATCCAAAAAACCATTGAGGGAGTAACCCCGAAAGAAAATACAGACTTTTGGTTTGTTTTAAAAGATGAAGGCGGAAATGTTTGCCGCGATAACATTAAAGTAACAGTACCTGCAGGATATAATACAGCAAGCGTTATTGTTTCTAATCTGGATTTAAAGACTTATATTGTAGAAGAAAGCAGCGGACACGACAATTTAGATGACACTATCAGAGAAAATATAAGCTACTGTGAAAGCAATAGAATTTCTCTTTCTGCAAATAGCAATAATGCAGCTATCAATGTTATCAGTTCCTATAAAATGCCGGAACCCAAAAAATTTACAGTAACCTTTAGCGATCATGATGGTACTGTAATTAATTCAAAAGAGTACATTGCTGGCAGTAATTCGGAAATTCCGAACAGCCCAATCAGAGCAAGTGAAGAGCCATATCGTTATGAATGGAAATTTATTGGTTGGGATAAAGAAGTGAAATCAACTGTAGAAGAAGACGCCTCTTATGTCGCTCAATATGAAAAGATTATGAAGAAATATTCGGTATCTTTTGTTGATTGGAATAACAAAACACTGTCTTCTAATGAGTATTTATATGAAGACATGCCAACAATTCCAGCAAATCCAGAAAGGCCGGCTGATGATAATTTCACCTATAAATTCCTTAATTGGAACGAAACGGTTGCTCCGGTAACAAAAAATGTAATTTATACTGCTGTTTATGAGGCAACCCCTATTTTAAAAGAATATGTTATTGAATTTAGAGATTGGAATGGAAGCGTTTTGTCTAACAAAACCTATGTAGAGGGAACAGAAGTAGAAGTGCCTAATGACCCTGAACGGGCTTCTGATCTTATGAACTCCTATGTTTTTGTTGGTTGGGATAAAGAGGTTTCTAAAACAGCAACAAAATCCGAAACATATATCGCTGTTTATGAAGCAAGTTATTTGAAATACACTGTTTCTTTTAAGAATTGGGACGGAAAAGTAATATCTGAAAACGAGTATCGCTACAACGATACATTAAAAATTCCTTCTGATCCAACAAGAAAATCAGATAAGATTTATAATTATACCTTTATTGGTTGGGATAAAGAAATCGAAAACACCGTTACAAAGTCCGTAGTATATACTGCAGTTTATGAGCGGTCATATGTAGATTACACTATTGCTTTTTTAGACTGGGATGGAATCGTTCTTTCGGAAAGGACCTATCATTTTGGTGATAAAATAAAAACTCCGTCTAACCCTGTCAGATTAGCAGATAAAACCTGCAGTTATTCTTTTGCTGGTTGGGACAAAGAAATTTCTCAAAAAGTAGCAGGAAACGAAGTGTATACAGCTGTTTATGAAGCAACCTATTTAAAATATACGGTGTCTTTTGAAGACTGGAACGGAGCTCTGATTTCTAAAGACGAATATCATTACAATGATAAAGTAGAGATTCCGGACAATCCAACAAGGGTTTCTGACAAATCATATAGTTATACCTTTGTTGGTTGGGATAAAAATGTGGAAACTTTTGTTACAAAATCTGTTGTATATACGGCTATTTATGAGAAGTCTCATGTAGATTATACAATTATTTTCGAAGACTGGAACGGGGAAACTCTTTCTGAAAAGAATTATTGTTATGGAGATAAAATAGAGATTCCTATTAATCCCACCAGATTGGGAGACAAAGTTTATAATTATGCCTTTGTGGGCTGGGATAAAGAAATTCCGGATTCTGTATCTGGATCAGAAGTATTTGCGGCTGTTTATGAATCTTCTTTTGTTGAATATCAGATTTCCTTTGTAGATTGGAACGATAAAGAAATTTCAAAAGAAAACTATCACTATGGTGATACTATAATTGTTCCTCAGAATCCAACCAGAGAATCCGATGAAATGTATGATTATAATTTTAAATGTTGGGATAAACCAATTGAAAATGTGAAAGAGAATGTTGTCTATAAGGCTATTTATTTAAAAACAGAAAAAGAAATAGAAAAAGAACCTGATGTTCCAAAAGAAGATACTCTTCCTGACTCTGGAACAGTATCCGGAGGAGACGCATTGCCTGATGATTCTTTCAAAGAAGATGTTCCTGAGAAAGACACGACAACTTCAAATCCGGAAGAAAACACAAAAAATCCAGAAGATAATGCAGATAAAAAAGACGAAGCAGAAAATGAGCCAAACAATACAACCGATCCTGTGCCTCCGACTGAAGGAGATTTAAGTATCCCTGAAGAAGAGCCGGCAGAAGAGGAAGATGATATTTATCCCCAATATTCTTTCGATACAGGAAAAGATGATGGTATTTTGGATGAGGTACCTAAAACGGGAGATACATCTTTTATAATGATCAACTATTGCTTGATGATAAGCGCGATTTCTTTTATAGGAGTTATTCTTTGCAATTTAGGCAGATTAAGAAAAAGCACAAAAAAATAAAACAAAAGTGCTCAAAAATCCAAAGTGACCTACCACGCCGATTCAAAAAATCAAAAGTGGTCTTCTGCGTAGACTAAGATAACTATTTTTGAAATTTTTTCTCTCATATTAATTGTGTAAATGATTGAGAGACATCGAAATGTCGGTGTGCCAGATGTAAAAGGGGAAGCAGAAGACGCCGTTTATACTTATGGGCCCAAATTCAGGGTGTGTATTTGGTGTGTAATCTGCTGAATTTTCAAAAAAAGGCAAAAATCTCATTTTTGAAATTTTTTCTCTCATATTATTTATACAACAGATAGAGTTCCTGCTTAAAAGCTACTTAATCAGAGAGAGGACTTGAAGGTAGGGTGAAGAACGAAATCTGTTGATTCTTAAATAGAGTTCGATGCTTTGCTTTCTACGGAAACAGAGCGCCACTTGGATGCAGGCGTCGCTGACCCTGTGACAAGTGAAAAGTCCTATTTAAGTAAAGAACTTATCCAGCGTGACCATTAAAGCGGATAAGTCGCCGATCTCTGACGGCCAGCCATGTTCGGCCATTTGGCTGATTTCGGTAGGTCACGATTTGCAGGAGGTAAAAATGTTTCGCCCCGCTTGCGGGACGAATACTCTTCCCCCTCACAACATCTCCTGCAGCGATACACAACAGTAGATGGTCTGGCATTTATCTTGGCATCGTGAGATAGCTTAGCAGGGCAAGTCTTTGGTGCTTACAAAAGAAGGTGAGCGGTTCGAATCCGCGGTGTATCTTTGGGTAACCCTGTGAAGTGTGTCACCAGCACGCAGGGACGTCATCCAACAGCGGTAGTTTCAGGAAGGATACTTTCTGAGATTGAGCGTCGGATAGGGTGGAAGCCCTTGATGGGAGAGGCAAAAGCCTCAACTACGGATGATGGTGCATCCAACAGAGCAATTTAATGTGCAGAACTTCTGGGGAGCGCAATAGACGCCCCTGTGGGGAATAAGCCGGAAGCTTACAGGCTGTGGTGGCCTGTGAAAAACTACGGTAACACCAACAAGCTCCTTTGTCTTGAAGTCGGGGAAACCCGAATATAACAGAAGTCGCTGGCGCAAGTAGGGATACGACAGGTTGTAGGTTGATATTATCGTTTCTTGGGCGAAACAGAAAAATAACAAAATTCAATTCTGAATGGTTCCTGAAAGCTGGTGGTAAGCAATCCACTGACGGCGCGGCGTAAGCCGTAGGCCTGGTCGTTACTTCGGTACGGCCCGGCGGGGTAGAAAGTTTAAGGGTGACGATCCTTAGGCTCAGATCTATTTCCCGTGTGACAGAACAAAATTGAAATCTGGGAAGATGTATGGCGAAGGTCAATCCTCAAATACAGAAGAGCTCATCCTCACACGATGAGCTCTTTTGCTTTATGCAAAAATTTGTGTCGATTTAAAAATCTATCATATTAAAACTAAAGATAACAAAAGGAGGAATTTTTTGTGAAAATAGAACTAATAAAGTTATTGTTTAATGAATCAAGTGGGTTTAAATATAAGCCTTTCGACTATTGTTGTGAAATGTTGAAAAGGAACCCAGCTATTTTGTTGACCGATGAAGAATGTTATGAGTATGATTTGCCTAATTTTGCAATTTCTGAAACTGAAACATACAGCGATTGGGAAGATGACTGGGAAGAAACGCGGTATTATCCAATTCGATTTTGCCCTTTTTGCGGAACCCCTATTGAAATCGTACTGATTGAAGAGAAAGATGTTTCAGATTTTTATGAAAGATTAAATAAAAAAAGAGAAGAATTGTGGAAAAAATGTCAGCGGACTGATAGTAAAAAGAAAGAAGCTGAATTACGCGATCAGGTAAGTAAGTTAGATGATCGCATCAACTGTTTTTATAATTTGATGGAATATTCAGAGAATTTGTTTTCGGAAGAGATATAAATATAGATGTCGAGTTGCATATAAGTGTGTGGAGAGCAAAAAAAAGAATAGGAGCAGATAAATATGAACGAAAAAATCAAAGTGTACACAGATGGAGGATGCTCATTTAACCCTGGCGGAAAAGGCGGTTTTGGAGCTGTGATAGTGTATCCGGATGGAAGAGAGGTTACAGTAAGTAAAGGATACAGAACCTCCACAAATAACCGAATGGAGATCATGGCAGCTATCAATGGTTTAGAAGCAGTTAGCGATCCAAGTGACATTGAACTTTATTCAGATTCTCAGTATGTAATCAAAACAATGACCGGGCAATTTTCTAAAGGAAAGAACCGTGATTTGTGGCCAATTCTTGAGAATGCAACAAAGAGGCATAAGTCTGTAAGTTGGATTTGGGTAAAAGGCCATGCTGGTAACAGATATAATGAAACGTGTGATCAGTTGGCAACTGCTGCAATGGAACAGGAAGAATTGCTGATTGACGAAGGATATGATGGTATTCAATCCAATGTGGATAAGCAGAATACAGAAATGCCCAAACCTCAAAATTTGCCGAAAAGAAATCAGGAAAAGAAAGGCGCAATGGGTGTAGACCTTTCTGACTTTGGCAAAAAATATTATGCTCTCTCCAGCCAACCAGAAAATGAGGCGGAATGTAGAGGATGTAATGCTGAATGCATCCAAGCAATCCGTATTTTTTATGAAAAAGAAAACCATGGTTTTAAAGATTATGCAGCTTTAAAGACTTTTGGAATTGATTCGTTGTCCAAAATGATAAACGACGAAGATTTAGTTGCTCTGATTGGCGAGGATTCTTCTGCATATGTAAAAAGATATTTATTGGAAGACAGAGATGTAAAATCGGCTTACCGCTGGATTGCCCGAGGAGTTCTCCCGAATGATGCTGTAAGAAAAATCCTGGTAGATAAAGAAATTGCAGAAAATGCAGCTAAGAAAAAGTAAGAAAAGCAGCTTTAAGGCTGCTTTTTTATGTGAAAAAATTTGCGAAAAAGAAATTCTGTCATATTAGAAGTAAATAGAAAAAAGGAGGAAGATTATGATTGCAACAATAGGGATAAATAACGAACAGCATACTGTACTATGCTTTCAGGATTTTGCAGATCTCGTAGAACGATTTATGGGCCCAGATGCTGGAAAGTTTTTGCGCAATTATAACGAAAAGAAAAATAATTCTATCGCTGAGTTGGAATTAGAAATATCAGAGAAAGAAAATGAACTGAATAGTTTAAACTATGGATTCTTTGAGGTGTGCTGATGAAAAATATATTTCGTTTTCTATTAAATCTTTTGTTGGGAATGGGATGTGCTTTTTTATTTACTCATTTTTTATTTCAATTTGTAAATGTAAGTGGTACAAGCATGATGCCAACCTATAAAGATGGTCAGCTTTTAGTTATGAATAAAATTGAATACCGGTTTCAGGATCCAGAAAGATATGATGTAGTGGTAATTAAAACGGGTGGAACCCCGGCTTGTATTATCAAACGCATAATTGGGTTGCCGGGAGAAACCATCCGCATTGAAGAAGATGGAGACATCTTTATCAATGGAGAAATATTGAGGGAATCCTATGGAGCGGAAGTTATTAAATCTGATCTAAGGGGTCGTGCTGCTTTTGATGTGAATCTTAAAGAAGGTGAATATTTTGTTCTTGGAGATAACCGAAATTTTTCAAAAGACAGCCGTTCTGAAGATGTGGGAAATATAAAAAAAGCTCAGCTTTTAGGAAAAATCATAACAAGAAAATAAGGGAGATGCATTATGGAAAGATTAGCAATTGTAGTACCGTGTTATAACGAAGAAGAAGTCCTTGGCTTTACGATAGCAGCTTTGACCAGATTTTTGGATGCTATGCAAAATAAGGACAAGATTAAAAAAGACAGCTTTATCCTCTTTGTAGATGATGGCAGTAAGGATAAAACCTGGGAAATCATCGAAAAAGAACATCGAAAAAATCCAAGACAAGTCAAAGGCGTAAAGCTTGCCGGAAATGTAGGTCATCAAAACGCATTGTTGTCTGGTCTTATCACTGCAGGAAATGTCGCTGACATCACAATTTCTATTGATGCTGATCTTCAGGACGATATTGAAGTCATGGAAGAGATGATTGATAAGTATGATGAAGGCTGCGACATTGTATATGGAGTAAGAAAAGAACGCAAGACTGATACTTTTTTTAAGAGAGTGACGGCTCAGGGATTTTATAAAGTAATGGCTGTAATGGGAGTAAAAACTGTTTATAATCATGCAGACTTTCGTTTGATGTCCAGTAGAGCCGTAGAGGCTTTGTCAAAATACAAAGAATCGAATTTGTATTTAAGAGGTATTGTGCCTACGTTGGGATATAAGACAGATTCCGTTTATTATGACAGAAAAGAGCGCATGGCCGGAGAATCTAAGTATCCGTTAAAGAAGATGTTAGCCCTTGCATTTAATGGAATTTCCAGCTTTAGCATTAAGCCGATCAGCTTAATTCTTGGTCTTGGTGTCCTTATTATGTGTTGCTCTGTATTGGCAGCATTATATGTTTTGGTATCTTATTTCTTAGGAAATATTGTTCCAGGATGGACTTCTTTGATGTTGTCTTTATGGTTCCTTGGAGGATTGCATCTTTTGGCAATTGGAATTGTTGGAATGTATGTTGGCAAGGTTTACATGGAGACCAAAGAAAGGCCGAGATACAATATCGAAAAAACCTTAGTATAAAATAAGTAAAAATTTGTGAGGGCAATATGCTAAAAAGAATTATACTAACTCTTATAATTACTTACTTTTATTGTTGTCTTTGGATATGGTTAGAAAAAGCTATCGAAGGAACTTCAACAAATAGAACGGTGGATAACATCATTATGCTATTGTTTATCCCCATTATATATATTGCTACAGGCACTATCATAAAGTGGTTAAATAAACTTAGTAAAGGGGATCATTTTTAATGAATATAGGAGCGATAATTGCATCACAAGTCGCAATGCAAACAGCTGTCAGAACGGCGATAGCGAGTGCAAATAAAAAAAAGGAACAGTCAGAAACAGAAAATAAAAAAAATAAAAGTAATACAAAAGACAATAAGACTGGTAAATAGGAGGACATTATGTTTTATAAACAGTTGGAGCCAGGAATGATTATTCATTGCGAAACAGAATCTGAAGTGAATTGTTTTCGAAAATATCTTATTGAAAATGGATATTTGTGGAGAAGCACTCGATCTTTGGAAAGGTGGTTTCCTGATATGTCTAAAGATGGTTTGTGTTTTAAGCTTTATGAAAGCAAATATATTGGATATTCGGATCCGGGTTTTTATTATCGGGATGGGGAAGATGTAACAAAGTTTTCTGAATTGCTGGAAGAAAGAAAAGATTTGGATTCTGAAAAAATCAAACAAATATTAGGCAAATGCCATGAATTATGCGACAATCACAATTGCGAAAGATGTCCTATGAGGGATGTTTTTGCTCATAAATTTCATACAAATATAAAACGTTGGGTAAACACAGAAGAAAAAGGAGAATAAATTATGTTAGTATTATGCGGACAGACTGCTTCTGGAAAAGATACAATTAAAAAGGAATTATTGGAAATGGGAATGAAGTCCTTAGTGACCTACACAACAAGACCTATGAGACCCGGAGAAGTGGAAGGAGTAAATTATCACTACCTTTCTAAAGAGGAATTTTTAAAGAAAGTAGAAGAAGGATTTTTCGCAGAATATGCTTCTTATGATGTTGCTACCGGTGAAACTTGGTATTATGGCAGTGCAAAGGAAGATATTTCTGATGACAAGGTTGTCATTTTAAATCCTAAGGGAGTAAAAGCTTTGAGAGAAGCTGGTGGATTGGATCTTTATGTTTTTTTGATCCATACTGAGTATAATGTTTTGATTGAGCGTTTGAAAGCAAGAGGAGATAAGAAAGAAGAATATCTTAGAAGATTAAAAGAAGATTTACCTGATTTTGAGGAACTTCGCTATGATGTTTTCATTAATAACGATGGCTCTTTGGCGCCAAGAGAATTGGCGGAAAAAATTTTTGACATTTATGAAAAAAGATGAAATTAATGTATTGACAAATAAAAGCCATTATGGTAAGTTATTATTGTGAAGAGAAAATCTTCTTATTAGGCGCCACGATGGATGCTCATGATTAGCCCACGATGGGAATTTTAACCTGTGTCTGCAAAGGCATAGGTTTTTTTTGTTTTTGCGACATGGTTTTTCTGTCATATTGTTTTTAGTTAAAGAAAAGAAGGAGGAAACACAATGAGATCATATAAAGTCAGCCCGACTTTAAAGGAAGCATTGGCAAATGTTCTTACCAGACGCGGAATTTATTATGAATTCACAGAGTCTGATGAACAAATTTATTGCGAAACACCAATTTCTGGTCAGCTTTTTCATAAATGCGTTATAAGAGCAAAAATGGAAAAGCTTCAGGAAGAGAAAAACTCCTTAATCCCTTATGTAGCATCTGTTGAAGTGGACGACCCACTGGTAATGAGGGAAGTAGGAAGTGCTTTTTTTGTGCAGTAGCAAAATAATGTAACTTTGAGCCGGCTGATATTAATCGCCGGCTCTTTTTTTATTTCAAGCCACGAGGGCAGGAGGTTAATATCATGAGATTTGGAGACAAAGTAGATTTAAGAGACTGTTACCATCTTTTGGAGGAACATGTTAAGGTTGACGATAAGGATTTAATCCTTAGACTGCAACAAGGTGATATTGATTATGATGGCGTATACATAGGCCACAGAACCAATATTGCCACAAAGTTTCACTCTGAAAAAATAGCGACTTGGGCAGTATCAATGATAATTGCTCATAATGAGCCATTAATTAAAGAGTGGCTTCGGTTTAGAAGCGAAAAATATTTGCGTTTGCGTGGAGTATTCACAAAATCAATCGGATACGGTATTGCGAAAGGAACAAAATTTTCAAAACACTATGAAATGTATGCTTGCAGAGTAGTGTTAAAACTTGGCTATAACGGAGACATCTTTGAAATTGCTACTGCATTTCCTGAATGCAATGAAGGAGTTCGCAAAGAAATTGAACGGGATAGAATTAAATTTCGAGAAGAAAAATCTATGAATCCTAATCGAAGAAGATAGTTTCTCACACCGGGAAGTCTTCTGAAAATGAAAACAGAAAAAGCTCGACATGTCGGGCTTTTTTTGTGCAAAAATTTCCGCTTTCAAATTTTTCAATCATATTAATATCGAACATAAAACCTCTAATGATTTTACAATAGTATAAGCGAGAAAGCTCCCTATCTTTAGATTGTGGAGATGAAAGCGCAAGTAAAAACCACCTATACGGTAGTTTTTGTTATATAAAAGAAACTTCGTGCTATAAAAAGCACTCATATTAATACAAATAAGTTAATTGGAGTAACCAATAGAAAGGAGTATCTGATGCAGAAAGGCATTAAGTTTAGGATGTATCCTAACAACCAGCAAAAACGTTTGTTGGCTCAGACATTCGGCTGCTGCCGGATGGTGTATAACAAGGGCCTTGCCTTTCGATCAGATGCTTACGAGCAGGGTCAAAAGGTAAGATATTTTGAAACCTGTGCCATGTTAACTGATTTAAAAAAGCAATCTGAGTTTGCTTTTTTA
>JAZNMF010000042.1:0-6404 GCA_045579545.1 Acetatifactor sp.
AATTCATCATCATCACGAAGACCGATAATGAAGAGCTCGTTAAAGAACTCTGCAATACCATCAAGAATACTGTCGTCCGTTTAAACAATGAAGCGGGCTCGAAATACGAACTTACGGCAAGCATAGGTTATGCCAGCTACAACGGTGATCTCACTGCCTTCCAGGCGGCGCTGAATGAGGCTGATGAAGCCCTTTACAAGGATAAGGCGGCAAGGCGTTAAGTTTGCTAAAACGCCTGTAAACACACATATCTGCTATTTACATATTTGGCGGTGCGTTAGTATAATATCGCCATGAGATTGTGTGTTTTTATAGGGGATATGTATAGGGATTTTGCCCTGTCCATAATGAAGAATCTTGATTACTATGCCACTGAGAAGGGGCATGTTATTGACGTCTTCGGAACATGTTCCATCCCCACGACCAATCCTCTTCACGTAGTCGGGTTTAAGAGCATATTGGACCTGCCGGAAATACATAATTATGACGGCATCATTCTCTGTTACGATACCCTGATCCATGAAGGCATGGCCAAAGACCTCGTCGAAAATCTTCTGACGGATACGGAAGCTCCGCCGGTCGTCTGCATAAGAGCAAGGATCGAAGGTTTCTATAACGTAATTCCCGATAACAGGAGCGTTATGTACGACATCGCAAAGCATGTCATCTCCAAGTGCAAGACCAGTGACATCGGATTCGTAACGGGTATGGATGATCTCATCGACTCAGCAGAGAGACGAGAAGGCTTCGAGAAGGTTATGAAAGAGTTTGGATATGAAGTGGATGAGAATAAGATCTTCCACGGAAACTACTGGATCACCCAGGGTCCTGAGATGGCAGACTTTTTCATTAAGGAAGACGGCACTCTCCCTGAAGCCATAATATGTTCCAACGACTATGAGGCGATCGCGCTTTGCAACGAGCTTATCCAGAGAGGTTATGAGATCCCCAAAGATACACTTATCAGCGGTGTCGACAATGCACTCGAAGCAAGAGAACATATACCGTCGATCACTACGATAGAGATCTCGAATAAAGGACTCGTGGATACAGCAATGAATATCCTTGAGGAGATCGAGAACGGCGGAGAGCCTGAATACGACACGATCATTCCCGGAACGATAATCCCGCGTGAGACGACAGGTGATGCCGTCGAGCGAAAAAACATATATAAGACCATGACAGATCTTAATGTCGCATCTTCGGTATCAATGGATGACATGAGAGAGTTTGTCGTAATGGACGATCTTTTCGAAGGCGCGCTCTCAAAAGAGGAAGCGATCCAGATCGCTCTTGACCAGTTCAGGACAGTAAAAAGCGTCAGGTCCTGTTATTTCTGCAGGTACCGTGAAAATGACAGGTCGCTCGACGGATATTTCAAGAACAGGGGAGAGAGCCAGGTAGGCAACAGGTCGTTTCCGAACGAGAAGCTCCTGCCTGATGACCTTGAGGGTGACGACGGAATGCTTATCTTTTTCGCGCTGTCCAACAAAAATGAAGTTTACGGTTATGCTGCAGTTTCTTTCGACACGAGCATCCATATGTTCATCGATTTCAAGATCGAATATCTGCTCGCGAAGGTCGGTCACACGATCAACAAGCTCGACCTTTACGAGAAGCTTTTCGGTATCTCCGACGTAATGAGGCTTTATATTTTGGATCCTCTTACGGGCACGTTCAACAGGCGTGGCTTCGAAAAGAACATCTCCGAGAAGTTCGATGAGGACGGCAGGAAGAAGTGTGATCTTGCGATAGCCTCCATCGACATGGATGACTTAAAGCTCATTAATGATACATACGGCCACAACGCAGGCGACGAAGCGATCAAGGAGATCGCGGGATGCATTGAAGGTGCCCTTAAGGAAGGCGAGTTTGTCGCACGAATGGGCGGAGATGAATTTGCAGCCGTCCTGATCACTACCGAAGTCGGAAGAGTCGCCAAGTTCAAGCGGACCGTAATGAACAGCATCGATAAGATAAACAAGTCCGGCAAGAATCAGTATAAGCTCGGTGCAAGCATCGGAACAGCTGATCTTACTGACTGGCACAGAGTCGTTGACTGCATGAACAAAGCGGACAAGGCCATGTATCTCGAGAAGAAAGCAAAGAAGGTCGGCAGGTAAGCCCTGGTCCGTTTCTTCGAAAACCCCATAAATTATTTGGTTTGAAGTCTACTGGTTGTAGATATTTTTGGCCGCAAAGCTGATTGAAATTAAGCCCTCTGACTGATACAATGCTCGAACTGACTGTTTAGACATAAAGAAAAATAAGCATATGACAGAATTAAAGAACGACAGATCCTATATTAAGACGCTGCTTAAGATCGCCATCCCGATGATGGTGCAGAACGGCATATCGAACTTCGTAAACCTTCTGGACAATCTCATGATCGGAAGCATTGGTACTAATGCGATATCCGGTGTCGGAATCGCCAACCAGCTTATGTTCGTCTTCTTCCTCGTTATCTTCGGAGCCACTGCCGGAGTCGGTATCTTTACTGCCCAGTATAAAGGTAAGGGCGATACGGAAGGCATACGCTATTCATTCCGTTTCAAGCTCGTATTTAATACAATACTTTCCGCTATATGCGTGATATTTTTTGTTATTAACTCGCGACATTTGATCAAGCTTTTCCTAATGGGTGAGGGAGATCCTGCCGATGCTGCAGAGACACTCGAGATCGGTGTCAGTTACATGCGCATAATCCTGATAAGCCTTATCCCGGTAGGACTTACACAGGCTTATGGCGGCACGTTAAGAGATCTCGGAAACACAAAGGTTCCGATGTTTGCATCCGTAGCTGCGATCTTTGTAAACCTCATCGGAAATTGGCTTTTGATCTATGGTCACTTCGGTCTTCCTGCTCTCGGAGCAGAAGGTGCGGCCATCGCAACTGTAGCATCCAGATTTGTTGAGCTCGCTATTTTGATCGTCTATACAGGTAAGCATCCTGATCTTTTCCCGTTCATAAAGGGAGCTTTCAAAAACTTCCATGTACCCGGCAGACTTATCGGCAGGTTCATCTTAAGGGCGCTTCCGTTAATGGCTAATGAGACTTTCTGGTCACTTGGAATGACGGTCATCAACCAGTGCTACTCATATAGAAGCCTTGATGCCGTTGCTGCGACCCAGATCGAATCCACCATCTGGAATCTTATGGGTGTAGCATTCATTGCAATGGGTGAGGCCGTGGGCATCATGATGGGTCACATATTGGGTTCAGGCGAACTGGAAGATGCAAAAAAGAAGGCCGGCACAATGCGCAGGTTTACGGTTATATGCGGACTGGTATTCGGCTTGATTATGGCGGGCATCTCTTTCTTCTTCCCGTTTTTGTATAACACTACTGACGAGATCAGAAGCCTTGCGACAGTCTTCATCCTGATCGCTGCTGTCAACATGCCTTTCTGCGCTTACACGCACGCATCTTACTTCATCATAAGATCTGGCGGCAATGCGCTTATAACCGTTCTCTTTGACAGTGTGTTCACATGGGTCATAGTTGTGCCTTTGGCAGCTTATATGAGCTATTTTACGAGTATTTCCATAATCTTAATTGTAGCCGTCATAAGAGCCACGGAAATCATCAAGTGCATTATTGCCTTCGCATTCGTAAGATCGGGCATCTGGGTAAGGAACATCGTGAACAAGTAATCTTAATATTTATTAAAAGTAGTTTAAAAGGCAGTCCGGATCGATAATTCCGGGCTGCTTTTTCTTGCTTTGTTAACAATATTCTCATTTATTAAGAACTGCTTTGCTTATTATTCACACAGAGAAAACACCAAAGAAATATCATGGGCGTAGTATTAAGACATAAGATTTTATTATGCGGGTCTTAATGCCCGGAATGAGGATTCATAAAGTGAATAAGAGATTGGTTTTGGATAAGGAGGACATCATGGTTTTCGATCTTGCGAGATATATTGATGAACCGCTGGTGTATATTGACAACAATAAAAAGATAGACGATCAGAAGGTATTTTTGCTCGGCGTCAAGATCAGGTCTGACATAGTCGATCTTCTTGTCAGCGGTGTCAAGGCAAAGGATATCATAGTCAGGAAGCTTGATACTTCCGAGGACGAGAGTTATGCACTGATCAACATGGTTGCTGATTCCGTATTGTCCGACTGGGGCATTGAACTTGCCTGTCCTTCTGATGCAGATGAAGACATTAATTACGGTGATATTGAGACAGGAGAAGTTAAGCTCCTTAAGAAGACGATTACAAACTTTAAGATATCCGACTCCAAGAACAGGGAGGGCGCGGTCATCAGAGCGGTTAAGGAAGACATGGACGCCATCAGCGAACAGCTCAACAACGAGCTCAATGCATTTCCGCAGCCGATGAGAGAGATGATCATGATGACCATCGTAGACAGACTCCATTCCTGGGAAGAGTCAAACTGGGAAGAGAACAACTGGGATTGAAATAAATTTCCTCCTTTTTCATTTTCAGAGTATTTAGCAATAAAGACACCTTCTGAAGTTCCACAGAAGGTGTTTTTATTTTCGCGGGTAGATCCGGATACCCACTAAACCTTTGAAAACAACAAGTTAGTGGGTATTTTTGAGAGTCTTGTGCTCATTTTTCTTATGCGAATACCCACTAAACGGCGAAAAGCAATCAGTTAGTGGGTATATAGTCACGCGAATAGTTCCGCATCTTCAAAAAAATACCCACTAACTTACGAAATCTCTAAATTTAGTAGGCATAAAAAAGCTGCCTCGTTTGAGCAATGTCATTAAGTTAAGACAGTCTCTTCAAAGATCCTCATACCTCAAAGGTATGGGGGTCTTTTTTTTTAGTATTTTTTTCCCTAAAGGGTTGACACGCACACCCAAGTGTGCGGCCTCTTTGAATCCTTATACGAAAGATTCAAAGAGGCCCTTGGAATTAGGAAAACCTGATTTCAAGGAGGTACTGCATGAAACCCAAACACGTAAAGAGGCTGCTTTCGTCAGCCATAGCCGAAGTTGCCGGTACACCAGAAGACTATTGCGTTAACCCTGATCGCGACTTTACCAGAACACGGAAGATCTCTCTGCAAAAGCTTATTTCCGGAATAATCAACATGGAATGCAAGAGTTTGCCCAACGAACTGATCGATATGTTTAAAGGAACTTCGGATATACCGTCAGTTTCAGCATTCGTACAGCAACGTGACAAACTGAAGCCAGAAGCCTTCGAAGCAGTGTTCAACAAGTTCACTGCCAGACTTACAGTTAATTCTAGCGATATGCCGGTGCTTGCGGTAGACGGTTCTGATGTTCGTTTGCCAACCAATCCTGACGATAAGTTGACATATCTTCCAGGCTCAAGAACACAAGATCCCTATAACAGTCTGCATATCAATGCGTTATACGACCTAAACCAGCATCTTTACAGAGCCGTGGTCATCCAGAATGGTGCTCAAAGAGATGAATGTTTAGCTTTTCAGCAGTTAGTCGACAATTCAGATATACCTTTGGCATTGGTTATCGCTGACAGAGGATATGAGTCCTATAACAATCTCGCTCACATTCAGGAGAAAGGTTGGTTTTTCCTTATCCGTATAAAAGACGGTAATTATGGAATTAAGAATGGTTTTGATCTTCCCGCTGAAGATTGCTTTGATGTAAGCATCGTGTTGAACTTAACAAGAAAACAAACAAGTGAAGTAAAAGAACTTCTAAAAGACCGTAATCACTTCAGATATATTGCACACTCCAGCCATTTTGACTATCTCCCGCAATATTCCCACAAGGCTGATCCGCTTGTTTTCTACACACTTAAATTCAGAATAGTCAGATTTAAGATATCTTCAAACACTTACGAAACAGTTATTACAAATCTTCCTGGAGATAAGTATCCTCCTGAAAAATTAAAGGAACTGTATGCTTCCAGATGGGGAATAGAAACATCTTTCAGGGATCTTAAATACACAATTGGTCTTCTTAAATACCATTCAAAAAAGACGGCGTGCATCCGGCAAGAGATCTTCGCGCGTCTTACGTTATATAACTTTGTGGAAGTGATTACCTCACACGTAGCCATTTCCAAAAAACAAAGAAAATATACCTACAAATGCAACTTTTCTGCTGCAACGCACGTATGCAGATTGTTCTTGCGCGGACAAACATCGCCGCCTTATGTAGAATCCGCAATTGCCAAGTGTCTAATCCCAATAAGACCTAACCGTAAACGAAACAGGTTTGTGCTTGGTGAAGTATTGCAAAGATTCTTCTACCGCGTAGCATAGCACAGCAGACAATCGAAAGAAACCAAAAGGCAGACTCAATCTGCCTGTTTACACTGCCTGAAAAAAGAAAAGAGACTGAAGATTTCGCTTCTCCAGTCTCTTTTTGATTTGTTTTTGTGGTCTCCGTGAGTCAACGTCAGCTTAACTTAATGACATTGCTC
>JAZNMF010000043.1:0-32467 GCA_045579545.1 Acetatifactor sp.
GGATTTGAGAAGGGCTGTGACACCATCGGACACCTGCCCAAGGTGCTGTTCCACGGAGTGAGCAAGGCGCAGCAGGAGGCATATGCTGACTGGAAGATGCAAGGGATCCCGGGGGAAGAGGAGATCGGAAAGCATCTGATCTCTGTGATCATCCCCTCTAAGGACCATCCCGATATCCTGTCTCAGGGACTGCAGGCTTTGTTTGAGACGAAGGGAGACTGCAGCTGTCAGGTGATCGTGGTTGACAACGGAAGCTGTGAGGAAAACCGTGGCAGAATAGCGCAGTTTCTGGAAAGTGCCCCGGTTCCCTGTAAATATATTTACCGTCCCATGGATTTTAATTTTTCTGCCATGTGCAATCTGGGAGCGGAGGAAGCGGACGGAGAGCTTTTGCTGTTTTTAAATGATGATGTGGAGGCAGTTAGTGAGGGCTGGCTTTCCCAAATGGCCGGAAAAGCTTTGCGTCCCTACGTGGGAGCAGTGGGACTTAAGCTCTATTACCCGGGAGGGAAGAAGATACAGCATGCAGGCATTGTGAATCTGGAAAAAGAGCCTGTTCACAAGCTGCAGTTTATGGAGGATGACCGCAGCTATTATTATGGTTATAATGTTAAGGACAGGAACGTGCTGGCGGTGACCGGCGCCTGTCTTATGGTTTCCCGGGAGAAATTCCGGCTTGCCGGAGGCATGAAGGAATCCCTTCAGGTGGCCTACAATGATGTGGAATTATGCTTTGAACTTTGGAAACTGGGATATCACAATGTAGTGATCAACAGAGCTTATGCATATCACCGCGAATCATTGTCAAGAGGCACGGACGTAAGTCGGGAGAAGCTTGCAAGACTCGACGGGGAGAGAAAGCTTTTATATGAGCTGCATCCTGCCCTTAAGGGGCAGGATCCCTATTATTCCCAGAATCTTAACAGAGAGCCCTGGGACAGTGTCATCAGGCCGGCTTATGTCACATGGGCCAACAGGATACAGGAGGCATCCCTTAAGACGGTTGCGGTTGATCTTTCCGGATACAGAAGAGACGACTGTCTTCTGATCGGTCTGGAGGAATGCGATTCCACAGGTGTCCGGGGATACAGTGTGGTGCTGGGGGATGACAATGCCTGCTATCACAGAGAGCTTTTGCTGTGGAAGTGCGAAGATGGGAAGGAGCCGGAAGGCACCGTCAGTTGTCTGGCCGTTACCCTTTCAGAGCAGTATCGGCCGGATGTGGAGGAAAATATGGCCGACCAGAGAAACATCGCTCTGAGTGGATTTGCAGTGGCGTTTTCGCAGCGGATCCCGGCAGGAGAGTACCGCGTGGGAATCATCGCACGCAACCGGGTAAATGGTACCGGATTGATAAACTGGAGTCACAGATTGTTAAAAACAAACTCTGAGAAAGGTTGGAAGTAAGATGACACAGATTGATTACAGAGAGGAATACAATAAAGAGCATCTCAAGTGCGCCCAGCTTGCGGCCAGAGTTTCTGAACTGGAGCTGAAAAATAAAGAGCTGGAATGGAAGCTTGGACGCATCAGGAGCAATCCTCTGTGGAAGCTGAGTAAGCCCTTGAGAGTTTTGTTTCACTGGGTGAAACGGCAGAAGGACAGACTGGCAAATTGCGGCAGTCTGAAGGGAGTGCTTGATAAGCTGGCATATAAAAAGAATGAGCGAAAGGCCATGAAGCAGTTTGGAACGGAGAGTTTTCCTACGCCGGAAGAGGCTGCAAGACAGCGGGCAGAAGTGTTTCCCAGAATGGTAAAGATCAGTATTTTGGTGCCCCTCTGGAACAATGACAGACAGTTTCAGAGAGAAATGCTGGATTCTGTGATGAACCAGACCTATGAAAACTGGGAGCTGTGTCTGGCTGACGGTTCCGATGCGGATCATGCCTATATTGGAGAAATCTGTCAGGAGTATGCTGCCAAAGCAGGCGGACGCATTGTATATAAGCATCTGGGAAAGAACGGCGGAATTTCCGGCAATACCAACGAGTGCTTAAAGCTTGCCACGGGAGAGTACATCGGTCTGTTTGATCAGGATGATTTTTTGCACCCTTCTGCACTGTATGAGTATGTAAAGGCCATCAATGAGCAGGATGCCGACTACGTATATTGTGATGAAAATACCTTCCACAACGGAGATGTCAATAAAGTGCTGACCATGCATTTTAAGCCGGACTATGCTCCGGATAATCTGCGTGCCAACAATTATATCTGTCATTTCAGTGTGTTTTCCAGAAAGCTTTTGGACGGCACGGAGCTGTTCCGCACGCAGTTTGACGGCAGCCAGGACCACGATATGATCCTGCGTCTCACCGACAACGCAGAACATGTGGTGCATGTGCCCAAGGTGCTGTATTACTGGAGAAGTCATGCGGGCAGTGTAGCTTCCGGCATCTCAGCCAAGCCCTATGCCATTCAGGCGGCCAAGGGAGCTGTGGCGGAGCATTTGAAAAAACACAACTACAGTGATTTTGAGATTACCAGCACAAGAGCCTTTGAGACTATTTTCCGGATCCGGTATCAGGTGGAGGGGAATCCCAAAATATCCATCGTAATTGCCAACAAGGACCATGCAATGGATCTGAGAAGATGTATTTCTTCCATCATCGGAAAATCTTTATATGAGAATTATGAGATCATCGTGGTGGAAAATAACAGTACCACTCAGGAGATCCGTGACTACTACAAAGAAATCGAGAAGGATGAGCGCATAAAGATCGTGACGTATGAGGGCACTTTTAATTATTCCGCAGTGAACAATCTGGGTGTGTCCCATGCTGAGGGAGACTACATTCTTCTTTTGAATAATGATACGGAAGTGATTACTCCCAACTGGATGGAGGAACTTCTGATGTATGCCCAGAGAGCGGACGTGGGTGCGGTAGGTGCCAAGCTGTATTATGCCGACAATACCATTCAGCACGCAGGTGTTGTGATTGGTCTGGGAGCCCACAGGACGGCGGGCCATGTACATTACAGGCAGGCAAGGCAAAATCTTGGCTACATGGGAAGACTTTGCTATGCCCAGAATATGACTGCTGTCACCGGCGCCTGTCTCATGGTGAAGAAGAGCCTGTATGATGCAGTGGGAGGCCTTGATACCGGATTTGCCGTTTCCTTGAACGATGTGGATTTTTGCCTGAAGCTGAGAAAACTGGGATATCTGAATGTGTGGACGCCTTTTGCGGAGCTGTATCACTACGAATCCATCTCCAGAGGACTGGACACCAATGGCGAAAATGCCAGACGCTATCAGAAGGAGTCAAAAGCTTTCCGCGAAAAGTGGGCAAAGGAACTGGAAAAGGGAGATCCTTATTACAATGTGAATTTCTCTCTGGACAAGAGTGATTTTTCTTTGAAAGTACGCTAGCAGCAATGGAGGAGCAGGCATATGCTGTTTAATTCTACTGTATTTCTGATGGCATTTCTTCCCGTCACGCTGGTGGGATGGTTTGCTTTGCAGAAGCTTGAGAATCCGGCGCCTGCCAGGGTATTTCTGGCAGGAATGTCACTGTGGTTTTACGGCTATTATAATATCTATTATCTGTGGATCCTGGTGGCAAGCCTGTTGATCAATTTCTTCATCAGCGTCCTTATGGAAAAAGCAGATAAGAAAATCCACAGAAAGCTGCTGTTCTGGCTGGGTTTCGGGGCCAATATAGGCTTGTTGTTTTATTTTAAGTACTTTAACTTTTTTATTGAAAACTGCAATTATTTGCTACACACCGATATATACGTGGAGAAGATCGCACTGCCCCTGGGAATCAGCTTTTTTACTTTCCAGCAGCTGTCGTTTCTGATCGAACGGTATAAGGGAAGGGCAGAGCATTACGGTTTCCTGGAGTACAGCTGTTTTATTAGTTTCTTCCCGCAGCTGGTGGCAGGCCCCATCGTGTTGCACGATGAGTTTATCCCTCAGCTGAGGGCCCGTAAGAACCGAAAATTTTCTGCGGAAGGCTTTCTGGCAGGTGCGCAGCTGTTTATTCTGGGTCTGGCCAAAAAGGTACTTCTGGCAGATGTGCTGGGGTTGGTGGTAAACGCAGAATTTGCCAATATTGCGTATCTGGACGCGGTTTCCGCATGGGTGACCGTCATCTGTTATACTTTGGAACTGTATTTTGATTTCAGCGGATACAGTGATATGGCAAGAGGTCTTGGCCGGATGTTTGGATTTGAACTGCCGGAGAACTTCAGGTCTCCTTTGTTGGCAGTATCGGTCAGGGATTTCTGGAGAAGATGGCATATCACCCTATCCCGTTTCTTTACAAGCTATATTTACATCCCCCTGGGCGGCAACCGGAAAGGTAAGGGCAGGCAGTGTCTGAACTTACTGGTGGTATTTGCTGTCAGCGGTCTGTGGCACGGAGCCAATTGGACGTTTATCGTATGGGGCCTGATGCACGGTGTGGCCGTGGTGTGGGAGACGTTATTCCCGAAGCTTAGGTTCAGGTGGGAGTGGATGAACCGGGTAGTGACAGGATTGTTTGTTACGTTATCCCTGTCGATTTTCAGAAGCGACTCCTTGAAGAGTGCAGCACTTTTGTGGAAAAAGCTTTTCACAGGCGGGAATACCGGATCGTTTTTCGGTGTCTGTAATGTACTTCAGGTGCCGGAAAATTTTGCTGTCCGAAAGGCTCTGGAAATGGCAGCCCCCCAGTACCTGAACGCGATGTACGCAGGTTGCCTGGTACTGCTGCTTGGAATCAGCATAAAGCTGGTTTGCGGCAAACGGGCGGAGGAATGGCTGGACCGTCACGGAAAGACCGCAGGCGGCCACTTTTGCCTGGCAGCTCTGTTTGTCTGGGCAGTGATCTCCCTGTCTCAGGTGAGTACGTTCTTGTATTTTAACTTTTAATACCAGTTCAGCTGGGCGCGGCTGAACGTAAGGCGCAAGTATTTTTCAAAGGAAGTTGTGTATGAGATTTTTGAGGACATCTCTCGGAAAATTAAGTTTATGTATCATAGGCCTGCTTTTGGCTGTCATGGCTATTGTCTGGTTTTTTGATCCTTTTTATCAGTATCACGCTCCCTTCTTTGGTATGGAGGCGGTACTGAACGACCGGGACAACCAGATGCCGGGCACGATCAGGAACTTCGAGTATGACAGTGCGCTGGTGGGTTCTTCTGTTGCAGAGAATTTTGACAGTAGTTTTCTGGATGAGATGTATGACTGTCAGACGCTGAAGGTCATCAAGACTTCCGGCTCCATGGCAGATCTTATCTATTACATGGAGATGGCTCAGGAGGAGAGAGAACTTCGGAACGTGTTTTGGTGTCTGGATCTGTTTGCCCTGGAAGCGCCTGCGGAAGTAACACTTTACGGAGAGGACATTCCCAGATATCTGCACACGAAAACAGTGTTGGATGATGTTCCTTATTTGCTCAATAAAGAAGTGATTTTGGAAAAAATACCGCTCATGCTTGCATCTGCATATATGGGAAGAAATACCGGCGGCAAGGCTTACGACTGGTCTGAAGATAAAGAATTCAGTGCGGCCAAGGCCATGCAGGCTTACAACAAGCCTTATGAGAATCTTGAGGAGCAGGATTTTTCGAAAGATATACCGCTGATCGGTGTCAATATTGCCAATCTGGAAGCGCAGATAAAGTCTCATCCCGATACCCGGTACCGTATCATGATACCGCCTTATTCCATGATGTGGTGGGATTGTGCCCGGGCCAACGGAGAATTGGAAAAGCACTTTTATGTTTTAGAACAGGTGATCCCTGTGCTGTTATCATTGCCTAATGTAGAAATTTATTATTTTCAGGATGAAGCGGAGATCATCTGTGATCTTGATAATTACATGGACATGGTACACTATACACCTCAGGTAAACCAGTATATGCTGGAGCAGATGGCAGCCGGAAAGAAGCAGTGGACTGCAGAAAACTGGCAGGAAGAACTGCAGAAGATGCGGGATCTGACAGACAGGATCAGCAGTACAGAAATTTATAAGTATTATCCGGCCGATCCTGATCAGAGAGAGGGGTAGCTATGAATCTGGCTAACTTGAAAAAGACAATCTATTATCTGCGCAGAAACGGTTTAAAGCAGACGTATTACGCAGTGTGTGAGCGCTTAGAGGAAGCAAAAAAAGAACCGTATCAATATAAAGAGATTGACGGACAGACGATTGCTGACCAGAGAACCCATGTGTTTCGGGTGAATCCTTTGTTCAGCATTATTGTGCCGCTCTACAGAACGCCGGAAAAGTATCTGGTGGAGATGATCGATTCAGTGCTGGGGCAGACTTATGGCAGACTGGAGCTGATCCTGGCTGATGCTACTGAGGATGACAGCGTGGAGCGCATTGTGCGGGAACACTATGAAGGAGAACTCATTGCGCACGGGCAGGAGCAGTGCGCCCTTGGACGGATCAGATACTGCCGTCTGGAGAAAAACGGCGGGATCTCTGAGAACAGCAACCGGGCACTGGAATATGCCACAGGAGATTATGTAGGTCTTCTGGATCACGACGATGTGCTGACACCGGATGCTCTTTATGAAATGGCAATGGAGATAGAGGAGCGCACCCTCAGAGGTACGGTACCGGAATTATTGTATTCCGATGAAGACAAATGTGATCAGGACAGAACAACATATTATGAGCCCCACTTCAAGGCAGACTTTAATTTGGATCTTTTGCTGTCCAACAATTATATCTGTCACTTTACGGTGCTGAAGAGAGAATTGATACAGCGTCTTGGATTCCGCAAAGAATATGACGGAGCCCAGGATTATGATCTGGTGCTTCGTGCAGTGTCAAGGATTATGGAAGAAAATAAAGAGAGAATGGTGGAAGAGTTTATCGCACACATTCCTAAGATCTTATATCACTGGAGATGTCATACAGGTTCCACTGCCCAGAATCCCCAGAGTAAGCAGTATGCCTATGAGGCTGGAAGAAGAGCTCTGCAGGATATGGCCGGCAGAATGGGATGGAGCGCTGAGGCACTGCATTTAAAACATCTGGGCTTTTATGAATTGCGGTATGAGCCGGATCTGCTTACGGTGCGCAGTGATGTGGGTGCTGTGGGTGGAAGACTTTTGCGTGACGGAGAAATTTGCGCAGGCGCTTATGACCGGGAAGGAAGGGCACTTTATCAGGGGCTGAAGAACGGCTACAGCGGATACATGCACCGAGGCGTGCTGCTTCAGAACGTGGATGCAGTGGACATCAGACTGATCCGGGTAAGCAGCGCATGCAGTGAAGTTTTCAGGCAGGCAGTGGGCGTGCCTTATGTAACCGGGGCGGATGGCTTCTTTGACCGGACCACACTTTCTGAGAATGCGGACTATCAGGCGCTCAGCCTGAGGCTTGGCGAGGCCCTTCGCAGTGCCGGATACCGGATCTGCTGGGATCCCGGACTTTGCAGGAAACTGTAACGTGCAGGAAACAATCATTTTTAGGAAACTGTAATTTGCAGGAAAATACCATATATGCCCGAAAGAGAGAACGGCCGGAAGGAATACAAGATGAAAGCAACAATTGTGATTCCCAACTACAACGGAATAAAATACATGGAAGACTGCCTGGACAGCCTGTTTTGTCTGGAAGAACAGGAGCTTTTTTCGGTGTCAGTGGTGGACAATGGTTCTAAGGACGGCAGCCCGGAGATGATCAGAGCGAAGTACCCTCAGGTGAAGCTGACAGAGTTTTCTGAGAATACCGGCTTTTGTCATGCGGTGAATGTGGGAATCGCCGGGACAGAAACCCCTTATGTAATCCTCTTAAACAACGATACGGTGGTGCTGAAGGGCTTTGTAAAAGAATTAATAGCGGCGATAGAGCAGGATGAAACTATTTTTGCGGCAAGCGCCATGATGCTTCAGTGGCAGGATCATGAGAGGATTGACGATGCGGGAGACCAGTACTGTGTGCTGGGCTGGGCCTACAGCCGGGGAAAAGGGAAAGCTGCCGCGGATTATGAAGTGCCGGCCAAGATTTTTGCGGCCTGCGGCGGGGCTTCCATTTACCGGAAAAGTATTCTGGATGAGATCGGAACCTTTGACGAGAATCATTTTGCCTATCTGGAGGATATTGATATCTGCTACCGTGCGGCGATCTATGGCTACCATTGTGTATACGCGCCGAAGGCCGGAGTGCTGCATGCGGGCAGTGCCACCAGCGGCTCCCGATATAATGAATTTAAAACAAAACATACCTCTGCCAACAGCGTTTATCTTGTAGGCAAGAATATGCCCCTTCTCCAGCTGCTCTTTAATCTGCCGTTTCTTCTGGCCGGCTGGCTGATCAAAGCGGTATTTTTTGGGAAAAAGGGTATGGGAAAGCTTTATCTGAAGGGTCTTTGGAATGGTTTTTGTTTGCTCCGGAGCCCTCAGGGGAAAAAACACAAAGTACGGTTCAAATGGCGTAATATAGGCCATTATTTTGCCATTCAGCTGAAGCTTTACAGGAATACAGTGGGACTTTTCCTGAAAAAATAGTGTTGTTCCGAACAAATTCTTAAGATGACTTAAGAATTTGCTTCATAAATAATTAAGTTGCTCTTTGACAGATAATATTGTAGAATAATCGCAGATACTAAGACTGGGTGGCGCTTATGATAAAAGATAATCAAAAGGTGTTCAACAGGCTGCATCTGATCATGGATGCCATTATCACAGCAGTCTCTTACACACTGGCGTATTATATCAAATTTTATATTACCAAGCCTGGTCCGGAGGCGGGAGATCTTCCTGCCACCGATTATTTTATGGTACTCTTTTTGCTGGTTCCGGTATATATGGTGCTGTACTATTACTGCAATGTGTATACACCCAAGAGAACTGTGCGCAGGCGCCATGAAATATGGGGTATCATAAAAGCCAACACCCTTGGCATCATCATTTTCATTCTTTCCCTGTATGTGATCATGAGAGAGATCAACTTTTCACGAATGATGATGACCATTTTTTTCTGCCTGAACATAGGAATCACTTCTTTTGCCAGAGTGATCCTGCGTAAGTCTCTTCAGAGTATCCGGCGAAAAGGATATAATCTGAAACACATTCTTCTGGTGGGATATTCCCGTTCTGCCCAGGAATATATTAATCGCATTCAGGATAATCCCCAGTGGGGATATGTGGTCTGTGGTATTCTGGATGACCATGTGGAAAGAGGAACCCTGTACAAAGGGGTCAAGGTGCTGGGAGCTATTGGCAATCTGCAATACATCCTGCCGGAGAACAAGCTGGATGAGATTGCCATTACTCTTTCCCTGAAAGATTACGAGCATCTGGAAAAAATTGTGGCAATCTGTGAGAAATCAGGTGTGCATACTAAATTTATACCGGACTATAACAGTCTGATCCCTACCCATCCGTACACGGAAGACCTGATGGGACTTCCGGTGATCAATATCCGATGTGTGCCGCTGACCAATACAGTGAATATGTTTTTAAAGCGCGCCATGGATATTGCAGGTTCACTGTTTGGTATCATCATCACCTCGCCGATCATGCTGATCTGTGCGATCCTGGTGAAGTGTACCAGCGCAGGTCCGGTCATCTTTAAACAGGAAAGAGTTGGACTGCACAACAAGTCCTTTTATATGTACAAGTTCCGCAGTATGGAGCAGCAGGAACCCGGCGAGGAGAAAAAGGCATGGACCGTGAAGAATGATCCCCGCGTGACACCTGTGGGCAAGGTGTTAAGGCGGACGAGCCTAGACGAACTGCCCCAGCTCTTTAATATTCTGAAAGGCGATATGAGTCTGGTTGGTCCCAGACCCGAAAGACCTCTTTTTGTGGAAAAGTTCAGGGAAGAAATTCCAAGATATATGGTAAAACATCAGGTACGTCCGGGCCTTACGGGCTGGGCGCAGGTGAACGGATACAGAGGAGACACCTCGATCCGCAAGCGTATTGACTGCGATATCTATTATATAGAGAATTGGTCCCTTGGATTTGATATTAAAATTATATTTATGACATTTCTTACAGGTTTTATTAACAAAAACGCATATTGATCGGATGTGCGCAGAAGGAGAAGGTAATTATGACAACGAATCAGACAAACGGTGCGGGAAAGCGCCCAAGCAACTACCAGACTCAGGCAGCAAGAAGCAGAGCTGCTCAGCAAAAGGCTGCCAAGAAGAGAAGAAAGATCATTGTATTCGGATTGGAGATCGTCATTCTTTTAGTTATGGTGCTTGTCCTGCTTTGGGTTTCCGATAAGAGTGAAGAGGGTCCTACCATCGTAGAACTTCCTACTGAGCCGGAAGATATCGAGATTGCACCTGAGATTCAGGCAGACCCTGTGATGAAGGGTTACTGGAACATCGCATTGCTTGGTATTGATGCCAACAATGAGAATGAGCTGGTCAAGGGCGGCAGAAGTGACACCATTATGATCGCCAGCATCAATCTTGACACCGGCGATATCAAACTGGTGAGTGTGTACCGTGACACTTATCTGAACGTAGGTGATGACTATTATGTAAAGTGTAATACCGCATATCATTTGGGCGGCGGAGCACAGTCTGTTTCTATGCTGAATGCCAATCTGGATATGGATATCAATGACTTTATTGCCATCGGATATGAAGGTCTGGGCGATGTGGTTGATGGTCTGGACGGCGTGTATCTCGATGTTGATTCCGAAGAGCTGAAGCATATCAACAACTATCAGATCAGTATCGCAGAGGTTCTGGATATTGATCCGGATGATATCGATAAGGTGACTAAGACCGGTTATCAGAAACTGAACGGTCTGCAGGCAACCGCATACTGCCGTATCCGTTACAAGAGCGGTAATGACTTCTCCCGTGCCGCAAGCCAGAGAGAACTGCTCATGGCGATTGAAGACAGGATCAAGGAGACTGATGTTGCCACACTTACCGACGTATTCACAGATGTTATGAAGCATGTGGTAACCACCCTGAAGGTGGAGGATATCCTTCCTTATCTGAGTCAGGTATCCAATTACCGTATTGTAGATCAGGCCGGATTCCCTGAGGATTCCATGCGTACCACCGGTAATATCGGAAGTAAGGGAAGCAGTGTTATTCCTAAGGATTTGGAGTCCAATGTGGAATGGCTGCACGAGTTCCTGTTTAACAAGACAGATTATACCGTATCTGAGAAGGTGCGTCTGTACAGTGCCAAGATCAAGGCTGATACCACTCCTTATCTGAATAAGTAAAAATGTTTTTAAAAGAGGGAGCAGCGGGCTCCCTCTTTCTGATACCACAGGAAATTCTTTTGAATTTCCTGTGGTATGGAAACGCTCTGAGTGATAGCACAATAAAAATTGATACAGGGAAGTGAAAAAATGAAAATTGACGTGATCATACCCACATATAAACCGGGCCCCGGGCTGCTGGAACTGATAGAGAGGCTGCAGGAGCAGACAGTTCCTCCTCAAAAGATCATTTTGATGAATACGGAAGAAAAATATTTTCAAAAGTTGGTGTATGGAACCCGGTTTCCGGAGAATCATAAGAAGGTAGAGGTCAATCATATTTCCAAACGGGAATTTGACCATGGCAGGACCAGAAGGCAGGGTGTCAAAAAGTCCGATGCAGATATTTTTGTGATGATGACACAGGATGCCATGCCGGCAGATGACCGCCTGCTTGAGCGGTTGACAGAACAGTTGACGGACAAGGTGGCAGTGGCTTATGCCAGACAGCTGCCCGATGCGGAGTGCAGCGTTATAGAGCGGTATGTCAGGGGTTTTAACTATCCTGAGAAGTCAGCCATCAAATCTCAGAGAGATTTGCCCAAACTGGGTATCAAAACATATTTCTGCTCCAATGTGTGCGCCGCATACCGCAGAGATATTTATGAGGAACTGGGTGGATTCGTCCGTCATACAATCTTTAACGAAGATATGATCTATGCGGCCACAGCCATCAAGGCAGATTACAGGATTGCCTATGTGGCGGAGGCGCAGGTGATACACTCCCACAATTATACCAACAGGCAGCAGTTTCATCGGAATTTTGACCTCGGAGTCTCTCAGGCTGAGTATCCGCAGGTGTTTGCGGATGTGGCTTCGGAGTCGGAAGGCAAAAAAATGGTCCTTAAGACAGCCGGCTATCTGCTCCGCAGCGGCAATGCCCTGAAAATTCCGTATCTGTTTTTGCAGACCGGGTGTAAATATGCGGGATATCTGCTTGGAAAACACTACAAATCCCTGCCACAGGTCTTAGTGAGGGCCTTTTCCGACAACAAAGATTATTGGAAGTAGTGGCGTTTGAAATGCCGGAAAGAGGGAAGTATGTGTGGAATTGTGGGGTATATAGGCAGTAAACAGGCGGCTCCCATTTTGCTGGACGGATTGTCCGCGCTGGAGTACAGAGGTTATGATTCGGCCGGAATGGCTGTTTTCGACGGAGAGAGGATTGTCACCAGGAAAGCAGCAGGAAGGTTGAAGGAATTGGAACTTCTTACCGGAGGCGGAACTGCCGTGAAGGGGACTCTGGGGATCGGCCACACAAGGTGGGCTACCCACGGAGCGCCCAGTCATGTGAACTCCCACCCACACCTGAATTCTTCCGGAACTATTGCCGTGGTGCATAATGGAATCATTGAAAATTATCTGACCCTAAAGAAGGAGCTGATCAGCAAAGGCTATGAATTTGTGTCGGAGACGGACACAGAGGTGATTGCCCATCTGTTGGATTATTATGATAATGGGGACCCGCTTGAAACCGTCACCAAGGTACTTCGCAGAGTGGAGGGATCCTATGGGCTGGGCATCCTGTTCGCACAGTTCCCGGACACACTTTTTGCGGCCAGAAAAGACAGTCCGCTGATCGTGGGACAAAATGAAGACGGGTGTTTCATTGCCTCTGATGTTCCGGCCATCCTCAAATATACAAGAACTGTATATTATGTGGATAATCAGGAGGTTGTGCGCCTGAAAAGAGACGGAATGAAGTTTTATTCCGTGGATAAGAAAGAATTGGAGAAAGAGCCCGTGACCGTTGATTGGGATGCCGATGCTGCAGAAAAAGGCGGTTACGAGCATTTTATGTTAAAGGAAATGTATGAACAGCCCCGGACTGTAGCCGACACTATCTTGCCCAGGATAAGGGGAAATGATGTTACGATCGAAGAACTGCAGATGACAGATGGGGATCTTAAAAATATCAGCAGAATCCAAATTGTGGCATGCGGCTCCGCATACCACGCCGGTGTGACCGGAAAATATGTGCTTGAGTCTCTGGCAAGGATTCCGGTGGAGGTGGATGTTGCCAGCGAATTCCGATATCGTGATCCGATCCTGGAGAAAAACAGTCTGGTGATCGTGATTAGTCAGTCCGGTGAGACGGCTGATTCTCTCGCTGCGCTCAGGGAGTGCAAATTGCGGGGGATCAGAACCTTGGGGATCGTGAATGTAGTGGGAAGTTCCATTGCCCGGGAGGCGGACAGTGTTTTATATACCTGGGCAGGTCCGGAGATTGCCGTGGCGACTACAAAGGCATACAGTGCCCAGTTGGCCGTCTTATATCTGTTGACACTGAAGATGGCGAGTGTGCGGGGACTTCTGGACGCAAGGCGCTTGGCGCGGCTTCTCTCTGACCTTAAGAATATCCCGGGCCAGATTGAGTTTCTCCTTGGTCAAAAGGAAAAGATACAGCATTTTGCAAACCGATATGTAGGTGCGAAGGATGTTTTTTTTATGGGAAGAGGCATTGACTATGCTATTTCTCTGGAGGGTTCTCTGAAACTGAAGGAGATCTCTTACGTGCACTCGGAGGCTTATGCGGCGGGAGAATTAAAGCATGGTACCATATCTCTGATCGAGGACGGCACGCTGGTGGTGGCAGTGTCCACTCAGCCGGGGCTCTATCAAAAAATGGTCAGTAATATCGTGGAAGTGAAGGCAAGAGGTGCCTTTGTGGTGGCGGTCACCTGTGAGGAAAATCAGGCGGTTGAGAAGGTTTCGGATTATGTGGTATATATGCCGAAAACAGATCCTCTTTTTGCCAATTCCCTGGCGATCATTCCTCTGCAGCTTTTTGGCTATTATGTAGCTGTTGGAAGAGGCTGCGATGTGGACAAGCCCCGCAATCTGGCAAAGTCGGTGACGGTCGAATAAGCTGGCATAAAAATTTTTGTTTTCATAAATCTATCATAAATTCATCACACTTTGGTCACATTTACAAGTTATACTGTGTTCATAAAGATAAGATAAGACGCGAGTCTTTCAGAAAGGATTTACGTTATGGATATGTACAATAATACACAGAACAGTGAAACTCAGAATAATGATATTCAGAATCAGGATACTCAGAATACGAAAACGTATCAGACTTATCATTCCGACTACACATATAACGGTGCTGCAGGCAGCACAACCGGTGCCTCCGGCAATTCCGCCGCCTCTTCTCCCAAGAAAGAGAAGGAGAAGAAGTCTTCCGGATTTTTCGGTAAATTTGCCATGTGTATCTGCCTCGGTCTGTTCTTCGGCTTATTTGCAGGTGTTGGCTTTTTCGGCGTGAAAATGGTGACAGGTACTTTGCCCGAGAGAGAATATGACGAGGAAGAAGAGTATGAAGAGCAGGATGACAAGGGCAGATTTGAAAATCTTGTCAGTGATAAATATGGCGAAGAGAGCAAGTCTGGTATTAAACTGACAGACACTGAGCAGATCAGAGTGGTGTCTTCCGACGTGACGGCCGTGGTTGAGGAAACAATGCCTGCAATGGTTTCTATCGTCAACAATTATACTCAGACCGGCACCACAATCTTCGGTCAGACCTTCAGTCAGGATCTGGCTTCCAGCGGAAGCGGTATCATTGTGGCGGAGAGTGATACAGAACTTCTGATCGTCTCCAACCACCATGTGGTATCAGATGCGGATCAGCTGGATGTCACCTTTATTGATGGCACTACCACACAGGCGTTGATTAAAGGCCTGGATTCCGATATGGATCTGGCAGTGATCGCAGTTTCTTTGGAGTCACTGACAAAGGAGACCAAAGAAGCCATTGCCATTGCCACACTGGGCGACAGTGATGCTTTGGTTCTGGGGGAGCCGGTCATTGCTATCGGCAATGCTCTCGGTTATGGTCAGTCTGTGACCAACGGTATCGTCAGTGCGCTTGACAGGATGGTCGAACTGGAGAATGGTATTGCCAATACTTTTATCCAGACCAATGCAGCCATCAACCCCGGCAATTCCGGCGGCGCACTGTTAAATGTCAACGGTGAAGTGATCGGTATCAATTCCAACAAGATTGGCGGAACCAGTATCGAGGGTATGGGTTATGCGATCCCTATCTCTGCAGCTAAGCCCATCATATCGGATTTGATGCTGAAAGAGACCCGCACCAAGGTGGAGGATGGCAAGATCGGATATATGGGTATCTCCATGCAGACAGTGCCCGAGTCCTACACCCAGGCTTACAAGACACCGGCTGGTGTGTTTGTGACCGAAGTGGAGAAAGGATCCCCTGCAGCGAAAGCAGGATTAACTTACGGTGATATTATCGTAAAATTTGAAGGCGAGAAAATCTCAGCTTACCAGGATATTCAGAACATCATACAGTATTATGGAGAGGGTTCCGAAGTGACGGTCACTGTCAAGAGACTGGATGATGGCGAGTACAAGACAGTAGAGATCAAGATTGTGCTGGGAAAGAGGCCGGATTCCGAGAAATAGGACGAGGGAATCACGCAATATCTTTTGAACGGGCGTAAGAAACCTCACCGTTTACAAAAGAATAGAGGCAGATCATATGCGTATAACGGCATGCTCCCGCTCCGTGAAGAAGCGCAGCAGGTGCCAGGCTCGAAAATACCTCGCCAAGCACTGGCGTTTTTCAAGGGCCTTGTATACGCATATGCTCTGCCTCTATTTTTGTTGACAGTAAGGTTTTCCTGCCCGATCAAAGAATGCTACGTGTTTTTGAATAAAAAGTTTAGAAAAAGTTTAGGTTGATTCTGAAAAGTTCTCTTGTGTATGGTGTGGGAATCCTTTATAATAAATGAGAAATGAATAGAACCGACACAAACAAGTTGACATAAAGCAAGAGAGGAACGAAACGATGTCTGATTTTTTGGATAGAGATGACGAGGAATTAATGGAGGATGAGTCTTCTGAACTGGAAGCGGCAGAGGTTGATGCGCCGGAGGATGACTGCACTTCAGATAAAAATGACGATTACGAGGATGTATGTTTTGTATGCCGCAGGCCGGAGAGCAAGGCGGGCAAGATGTTTAAAATGCCCAATAATATCTGTGTCTGTGACGACTGCATGCACAAGACTATGGATGCGGTGAGTCAGTTTGATTATCAGGGTATGTTGAACAATCCCCATCTCCAGAGGGAAATGGAGGAGCTTACCAAAAAGGGCGGCTTCCCCAATATCAGCTTTGTGAATCTGGCGGACCTTCGGGGAGAAGGCGGCATCCCTAACAAGCAGAAGCTGAAGAAGAAAAAAGAGAAGGCTGCCGGTGAGGAGCCTGTTCTGAATATTAAAAATATCCCTGCACCCCACAAGATCAAGGCAAGTCTGGATGAGTATGTTGTGGGACAGGAGCATGCAAAGAAAGTGATTTCCGTGGCAGTTTATAATCACTATAAGCGCGTTGCCACAGGAACTATGGATGAAATTGAAATCGAAAAGTCCAATATGCTGATGATCGGGCCCACCGGTTGCGGTAAGACATATCTTGTAAAGACCTTGGCAAGACTGCTGGACGTGCCCCTTGCCATTGCCGATGCCACCTCGCTGACGGAGGCGGGATATATCGGCGACGATATTGAGAGTGTGGTGTCCAAGCTTCTGGCGGCTGCGGACAATGACGTGGAGAAGGCTGAGAGAGGCATTATTTTTATTGACGAGATTGATAAGATTGCCAAGAAAAAGAATACTACCTCCAGAGATGTCAGTGGCGAGAGTGTACAGCAGGGAATGCTGAAACTTCTGGAGGGAGCGGAGGTTGAGGTACCTGTGGGGGCCAACAGTAAGAATGCCATGGTGCCCCTTGCCACAGTCAATACCAGAAATATTCTGTTTATCTGCGGCGGAGCGTTTCCGGATCTGGAGGGCATTATTAAGGAGAGACTGACCAAGACCGCATCTATTGGTTTCGGCGCAGAATTAAAAGATAAATATGACAAGGATAAAAACATACTGTCCAAGGTGACTGTGGAGGATATCCGCAAGTTTGGCATGATCCCTGAGTTTATCGGACGACTTCCTGTTATTTACACGCTGGAGGGATTAAGCCGTGACATGATGGTGAAGATCTTAAAAGAGCCCAAGAATGCGATTCTGAAGCAGTATCAGAAGCTTTTGGAACTTGATGAGGTGAAGCTTGAATTTACGGACGAAGCGCTGGAGGCTATTGCCGACAAGGCGATGGAGCGTGATACCGGGGCGAGAGCACTGCGTTCTATCATTGAAGAGTTCATGCTGGACATCATGTATGAGATTCCGAAAGATGACAACATCGGCAAGGTCACCATCACTAAAGAATATATAGAAGGAACCGGCGGCCCCGTGATCGATATCAGGAGTAACAAGGTAATTGGAAGAATAGAGGAATTAAAGGAGTATCCGACCACATAAACTACACAGGATAAACGCAGGAGGTGGGAACAATGTTTCAAGGTAAAATGAAAGCGCTGACATTCAGCTACGATGACGGGGTAACACAGGACATCAGGCTGATCAAGCTTTTTGACAAGTACAATATGAAGGCGACCTTTAATCTGAACAGTGAAAAGTTGGGAAATGAAGGTTATCTTGACAGAGAGGGTGTCCGGATCGGTTTTAACAAAGTGAAGCCGGAAGATGTGAAGTATATTTATGAGAATCATGAGGTGGCTGTTCATACGCTGACGCATCCCAATCTGATCAAGATCGAAGATGACAGCGAGGTCATCAGACAGGTGGAGCAGGACAGACTGAATTTAAGTGAACTCTGCGGTTATGAAGTGGTGGGAATGGCTTACCCATTTGGCACCAACTATTATGACGGCAGGACGGTGGAGCTGATCCGAAATCACACCGGCGTAAAATATTCCCGTACCACAAAGTCTACACATCAGTTTGCGTTGCAGAAAGAGTTGTTGGAGTTCAATCCTACCGTTTACCACCATCCCGAGATGGACAAAATGTTTGAACTGGGCAAGGAATTTCTGGAGCTTAAAACGGACGTACCTCAGGTGTTTTATGTGTGGGGACACGGATTTGAATTTGACATTCACGATGACTGGAAGCGGTTTGAGGAGTTTTTGGAGATGATGAGCGGCAGGGATGACATCTGCTATTGTACCAATAAGGAAGCACTTTTAACTAATCCGGTAAAATAGTATTGACAAACAACATATTTATGATAATATAAACATATGAACAATGATTCATATGTTTATATTTTTATGGAGGCTGAGGGATGAAGAAGACATACAAGATAGAAGTGGACTGTGCCAACTGCGCACGAAAGATGGAAGAGGCAACCAAGAAAGTTACCGGAGTTGCGGATGCAGCAGTAAGCTTCATGGCACAGAAGATGAGCGTGGAATTTGAAGAAGGGGCAGATGTGAAGGCAGTCATGGATCATGTGGTGAAAGCCTGCAAAAGAGTGGAAGCCGACTGCGAGATTTATCTGTAAGAGGATGAGCAGATGACACGAAAACAGAAAAAGGTACTGTGGCGCATTATTGTGTCACTCCTGTCGCTTGTGGCAGTGAGCCTGATTCCTGCCAAGGGATGGCTGCAGGCAGTGTTGTATCTGATCCCCTATCTGATTATCGGATATGATATTCTGCGGAAGGCGGTTCTTGGAATTCTTCACGGAGAAGTGTTTGATGAAAATTTTCTGATGGCTGTGGCCACTGTGGGAGCTTTTTTTCTGGGTGAATACAGAGAAGGCGTGGCGGTAATGTTGTTTTATCAGGTGGGTGAACTGTTCCAGAGCGTGGCAGTAGGCAAGAGTCGCAGGAATATCAGCGCTTTGATGGATATCCGCCCTGATTATGCCAATGTGGAGAACCCGGAGGGTTCGCTGATACAGGTGGATCCTGATGAGGTTACCGTGGGCACGGTGATTGTGGTGAAGCCGGGAGAGAAAGTCCCCATCGACGGTATTGTCCTGGAGGGAACGTCCGCTTTGAATACCGGAGCTTTGACCGGCGAAAGCCTTCCCAGAGAGGTAGGTGTTGGGGAAGAGATCATCAGTGGCTGTGTGAATCTGTCAGGTGTACTGAAGATCCGTACCACCAAGGAGTTTGGAGAATCCACGGTGTCAAGAATTTTGGAACTCGTGGAAAATTCCGGTATGAAGAAGGCAAAGGCGGAACAATTTATTACCAGGTTTGCCCGTTATTATACTCCGGCAGTGTGTTACAGTGCTTTGGCGCTGGCACTGCTTCCGCCGTTGGTAAGAATCCTTATGGGCCAGCCGGCAGCCTGGAGCGAATGGGTAGTAAGAGCACTGACTTTTCTGGTTATCAGCTGTCCCTGCGCACTGGTGATCTCTATTCCCTTAAGTTTTTTCGGAGGGATCGGCGGGGCATCTTCCTGCGGAATACTGGTGAAAGGATCCAATTATCTGGAGGCTCTTTCTAAGACAAAATATGTTGTCTTTGACAAGACCGGTACTTTGACCCAAGGTGTGTTTAAGGTTACCCGGATGTGTCCGGCGGAGGGAGTGTCTGGACAACAGTTATTAAAATATGCGGTGTATGCGGAATATTATTCCGATCACCCTATCAGCAAAAGTCTGAAAGAAGCTTACGGTCAGGAACCGGATGGAACACTGATCGGCGACACACAGGAGATTGGCGGTCACGGAGTAATCACAGAGATAGATGACTTAAAAGTGGCAGCGGGCAATGGACGGCTGATGGAAAAAATCGGAGTTTGTCCGGCAGAAACTGAGGAATCGGGAACGGTTGTACATGTTGCGGCAGGTGACAGTTATTGCGGTTATATTGTAATCTCAGATGTGGTAAAAGAACAGTCGGCAGATGCAGTTAGGACTCTGAAAAAGTGTGGTGTCCGAAAAACAGTAATGCTGACAGGTGACAGCAGGAAGGTTGCTGAGACGGTGGCAACGCAGCTGGGCGTCGATGAGTGCAGAAGTGAACTTTTGCCGGAAGACAAGGTCCTTCAGGTGGAGGCACTTTTAAAGGATAAGGGTAAGAATGAGGTCCTTGTCTTTGTGGGTGACGGCATCAATGATGCCCCGGTTCTTGCGAGATCCGATGTGGGTATTGCTATGGGAGCACTGGGGAGTGATGCGGCCATAGAAGCAGCTGATGTGGTGCTGATGGACGACAATCCCAAGAAGATTGGGCTGGCAATAGCCATTTCCCGAAAATGTATGCGTATTGTGTATGAAAATATCGTCTTTGCATTGGGCGTGAAAGGAATCTGCCTGTTGCTGGGGGCGTTTGGGTTGGCCGGCATGTGGCTTGCTATTTTTGCAGACGTAGGAGTGATGGTCATTGCGGTGCTCAATGCCGTGAGATGCCTGAAGGTGCCCGGGGAAAGACGCCGTCCCCAGGCCGATGCTTCATGAAGAACTATTCAAGCATAAAAAGACAACATAACTGTCCGTTCCATATTGTTCGGATAGCGGCACGCTCCCGCTCCGTGAAAAACGCAGCGGTACTAGGCTCGAAAAGCTCTCCACGAAGCATCCGGTAGCGGGCGGCGCGTTTTTGCATATATTATACGTAAAGCAAAAACGGCGGTGCGTATGGATTGCAGGGATAGAATACTTTCGGAGAATTACAGGGACCTGATCCTGGATTATTCTTTCCGGGTTAACCCGGAGAGCAGTTTTGATCTGTGCGAAACAGAGCTGGACGGATTATACCGTCTGCTCTATGTAAACAGTATGGGGCTGCCGCAGGTAATGGAGTCTTCCGGGGAATATCAGAATACTCCCAAGTTGTATGGCCTTTTGCCGATTACCGGAGGAGCGGGCAGCAATCAGTTTGATCCGGTGAGTCTGATTGTCAGTGGTATTACTCAGGTACAGCGCCAGCCCTTGAGTCTGACCGGGCAAGGTGTGATACTGGTAAATATCGGTTCCGGGATAGACTATCTTGATCCGGCTTTTTTGGATGAACAGGGGAAAAGCAGAATATTGTCTGTTTGGGATCAGACCATACAAACCGGAGATCCGCCCGATGGATTCCTTTTTGGGACGGAATATACCAGGGAAGACATTAACAGGGCGCTTGTGGCAGAGGATCCTTATTCGGTGGTGCCGTCCAGAGATGAACAGGGACATGGAACCAAAATGATGGAAATTGCGGCGGCGAGCAGGCTGAACGGTGGCAGCAGATTTGTGGGTGCCGCACCGGATGTGGACATCGCAGTGATAAAATTAAAACCCTGCAAGCAGTATCTCCGGGATTATTATTTGATTAGGGAAGGCGTGACAGCATATGCAGAGAACGATATCATGCTGGCTGTGGCATATGCAGATTCCCTGTCGCGTACAAATAACAGGCCGGTGGTGATCTGCATGGGACTGGGAACCAACATGGGTGCTCATGACGGAACGTCACCGCTCTCACGATATCTGAACAGTATTGCAGCAAAAAGAGGCAGGGCAGTGGTGGTAGCAGGTGGTGATGAAGGAAATGCTTCCCACCACTATAGTGGCATTCTTGGAAGGGGAGCAGATGTTTCCAATGCAGGGAGTATAGAAAATTACAGAGATGTGGAAGTGCGGGTGGGACCTGACAATCGAGGATTTATCATGGAATTTTGGGGAAGTACACCTGATATCTATAATATTGCGGTTCGGACCCCGGGGGGAGAAACCATACCTGCAGGGAGACTTTCTCTGGGAGAAAGCATTACGTACAGCTTTATATATGAACGGTCAAGGGTTACAGTTTCCGGCATCCCGGTGGAGCCGGTGACAGGAGATGAACTGATTGTGTTTCGAATGGAAGAACCCACGGAAGGCATCTGGAATTTTAGAGTATCAGCAACGGGAAAAGTACACAACGGTATCTTTCATATGTGGCTCCCTCTCACACAGTTTTTGGACGCAGAAGCCTACTTTCTCCAGCCGGATCCGAATGTTACTATGACGGAGCCGGCCATGGCAGAAGAAACCATAGGTGTGTCCGTTTATAATGACCAGAATAACAGCTTTTTCATAGAGTCCGGGAGGGGATTCTCCAGAACCGGAAGGATTCGCCCTGATTTTGCGGCACCGGGAGTCAATGTTTCCTCATTGAACGGAAAAAACACCGGCAGCAGCCTGGCAGCGGCGATCACTGCAGGCGGCGTGGCGCAATTTTTACAATGGGCCGCAGTGGAGAGGAATGCACCTTTTGCAGAGAGCAAAGAAGTAAAAAACTTCCTGATCCGTGGTGCCGTGAGAGATCCGGAGCTTGTTTATCCTAACCGGGACTGGGGCTACGGCCGCTTCAACGTGGCGGGAACCTTTGATATTCTTGCTGATATCTGATCTCAACAAAATCCGACATCTCTCAAAATTTTTTGATAAACTTTTTAAAAATACTTTGATTATTTGCGAAATATGTTATAATGTCCGTATAGGGCAGAGCCAAACAGATAGAAGTGCTGCCCTCGAGCTTGCTCGAAGGACAGCACTTCTATCTGTTTGGCGAGCGAAGCGAGCGGGGGTAAATGCTTCTGCGAAGCATTTACCCCCGCTCTGCCCGTGCGCGACGGCGAAGGGAGAGAGCCCGTGCGCGACGGCGAAGGGGCCGTGCTCCGCATGCCCGTTTTTGGAGGAGGATATGACAAACAAAGTAATCATCAAAAGCAACAGGTACGGAATCAATCTGATCTTGGACGATCAGGTACCTTTTCCGGAGCTTTTGCACATAATAGCTGAGAAATTCACGGAATCCGGCAGTTTTTTCAAGGATGCGAAGATGGCAGTTTCCTTTGAAGGACGTACCCTTACCTCTCAGGAAGAACAGTCCATTGCAGATACTATCATGGCAAACAGCGCCATCCGCATTGTCAGTATCATAGACAGTAACAAGGATTTAGAGGAACTGATGAAGGAGAGGGTGGAAGCGCAGCAGGAGAGGCAGCAGGTTGCTCCGGCAACATATGTTTCTGCTCCGGATATGCCGGATCTGAATGTTGAACAGCCCGTTGCCGGATTTTATAAAGGCAACCTCCGTTCCGGCCAGACACTGGAGTGTTCTTCGTCAGTCACGTTGATCGGAGATGTGAATCCCGGTGCCAACATCATTTCGGATGGCAATATCGTAGTGCTGGGATCTCTAAAGGGAAATGCCTGTGCAGGTGCTTCCGGAGATGAGAACTGCTTTATTTTTGCGCTGGATATGAGACCGATCCAGTTACAGATCGGCGATCTGATTGCCAAGAGCCCCGATAAGGATAAGGAGAGTGCACGCTCCAGAAAACGCTCTAAAGCAGAGAGCGGCCAATATTCGGCCCAGATTGCTGTAGTGAGTGACGGCTATATCTGTATTGAACCAATGACCAAAGGTTGTCTGGACCGCCTGTAGGGCCACAGGGGCAGACCCAAATAATAAGCAACAAAATGTCAGGAGGAGACAGTAAATGAGCGAAGTAATTGTAATTACGTCTGGAAAAGGCGGTGTAGGTAAGACCACCACCACAGCGAATGTGGGAACCGGTCTTGCCATGTTGAAGAAGAAAGTTGTTATGATCGATACCGATATCGGACTGCGCAACCTGGATGTGGTTCTCG
The DNA here is from genome assembly GCA_045579545.1 of Acetatifactor sp. Classification (GTDB taxonomy): domain Bacteria; phylum Bacillota; class Clostridia; order Lachnospirales; family Lachnospiraceae; genus Acetatifactor. Next base: position 23,660 of record JAZNMF010000043.1, read on the forward strand.
GACTGGAGAATCGTATCGTGTACAATCTGGTAGACGTGATCGAAGGAAAATGCCGTCTGAAACAGGCATTGATCAAGCATAAAAAATATCCTGAACTGTGCCTGCTCCCTTCCGCACAGACAAGAGATAAGGATGCTGTTACTCCTGAACAGATGATAGAGCTGGTGAATGAATTAAAGGAAGAATTTGATTATATTCTCCTGGACTGTCCCGCAGGTATCGAGCAGGGCTTCAAGAATGCCATCGCAGGGGCAGACAGAGCGCTGGTTGTGACTACACCGGAAGTATCCGCTATCCGCGATGCGGACAGAATCGTAGGCCTTTTGGAAGCCAACGAAATGAAGAAGATCGACCTGATCATCAACAGAATCCGCATGGATATGGTGAAGAGAGGCGATATGCTGAAGGTTGAGGACGTATGCGATATCCTTTCCATCAATCTGATCGGCGTAGTGCCTGATGATGAGCAGATTGTTGTTTCCACTAACCAGGGCGATCCTCTTGTGGGAACTGATTGCCTTGCAGGACAGGCTTATCAGAATATCTGCCAGCGTGTAGCAGGTGAGGACGTGCCCTTCATGGATTTGGATGCCAGAAGAGGTGTGATGTCCAAGATCAAAGGCTTATTCAAAAAGTAAGGGGGGATTGACATGAAGTTAATGGACTTTTTCCGAAAAAAAGGTTCGGGAGAAATCGCGAAGGATCGTTTGAAATTCTTGTTGGTCTCCGACAGGGCCAACTGCTCACCCGAGATGATGGAAATGATCAAGAATGACATTATTGCTGTTATCTCCAAATACATGGACATTGATGCGCAGGGGTTGGATATTCAGATTACTGAGACAGAATCTGAAGGCAACAACGGTACCGTACCGGCACTGTTTGCCAACATCCCCATCAAGGATATGAAACACAGAGCAACCAGATAAATACGCAGGGGCTGTTTTACAGCCCCTGTTTCTTTTTTTGGCAGAACCCGACAAAATGGAGAATAAACCATAGTCGGGTGAAAGAGAGTTCCTATAGCGGCACGCTCGCGCTCCGTGAAAAATCGCAGCGGTACTAGGCTCGAAAAAACCTCGCCAAGTACCGGCGTTTTTCAAGGGCCTTTTATAGGAACTCTCTTTCACTCGGTCATGGTTTATTCTCCATTTTGTTTGGTAACCCAAAAGTAAAAGGGATGTAATATCCTTAGACAATATCTTTCCTGTTGTATTTTACAAATGCGGCTATGATGCCCAGACCGGTGAAGAGGATGCCGGGGAGCAGGTAAGAAATATCGATGGCATTGTTGTTGATGATGTAGGAACCTTCCGTATAACCGAAGGGTGTAATGTATTTGAGGAATTTGGCATCTTCCGTAAGGTTTGCAAGGAGGTTAAAAAAGTAGAGCATTACTGCGAGGCCGAGGCCGATTCCCAGGCCATTGCCTTTCAGAAAGGCGGAGATCCCGAAGGTGACAGCGGCCAGTTCCAACTGCAGGAGGAGATAGGCGAGAAGCAAAAGGGCGATGGTTCCCGCAGATGCCTGTTCTCCGATGATGAGGACGGTTCCGGTTACAACAATAGCTGTGACCAGATTCAGCAGAATGATCTGAGTTATAACGGCTGCCAGTTTTTCTGCAATGATTTGTTTGCGGGAAATCGGATGGGTGAGAAGGAATTCTGCCGTGTGCTCTTTTTCTTCTTTGGCAAGGGCAGAGATTCCTGTGATGGCAGCAAAGAATGCTCCTCCCAGGCCAAGTACATTGCCGCACTCTACGCCGAAGTAGCCCATGAATTCACCAAAATTCAGCTGATCCAAGCCAAATGCGGAGGAAAAATTCCCCATGTCTGCAAACATTTCGCTGATCTCGCCCATCTGCGAGGACATCTCAGGATAAATCAGGACACAGACTCCCAGCATGAAAGAAATGGCACAGGACCATATGATCAGAGAGAGCTTATTTCGTTTCAGTTCATGAAAAAATACTGTCATGTCACATGTCCTCCTTTGCATAATAGTGCATAAATACTTCTTCCAGATCGGGATCGGCAATGGTAATATCCTCAAAGGAGAGGCTGGAAAGTTCCTTGAGAAGCATATCTGCCTTTCCGCTGTACAGGAAAGTGACGGTATCAGTTTCGGCTTTGATGTCCCTTGCGTTCCGGAGATTGGGAAGAGTGGTGATACCCCGCAGTGTAACGCGCTTGACACCGGTGTGTCCCAGATTTTCCACGCTGTCGGAGACGAGCAGTTCTCCCTCGCGGATGACTGCAGCGTGTTTGCAGTAGCGTCCTATTTCAGAAAGTACGTGGGAGGAAAGGAAAACAGTAGCACCTTTATGGTTGCGTTCCTTGAGAATGGAATAGAACTCCCGCTGCATCAGAGGATCCAGTCCGCTGGTAGGTTCATCCAGAATATAAAGTTCAGGCTTGTGCTGCAATGCGCAGACAATACCTACTTTCTTGCGGTTTCCCAGGGAAAGCTCCTGTACCTTGCGCCCGGGATCCAGTTCCAGTCTTTCGCAGAGAAGTTGTGCTTCTTTGGAGCAATTCATTTTTCGCATCCGGGCTGAGAATTCCAAAAGCTCCTTTACCTTCATTCCATTGTAAAAAGCAGCCTCCGAAGGGAGGTACCCGATTCGGGACAAGATCCCGGTTTTCTTTTCTGAAATGTCCTGTCCGAAAATCCGGGCGGTTCCCTCTGTGGGGCTGATCAATCCCAGCAGTGTGCGGATGGTGGTACTTTTTCCGGCGCCGTTAGGCCCGATAAAGCCGAAGAAGTCCCCTTCTTCCACAGACAGGCTGACATCTTTGATTCCCCGTACTTTTCCGTAATATTTTGTGAGATGTTCTGTCTCAATCGCTTTCATATTCCTTCTCCTTTACAGACCGGTGCGAAGTAACAATTCTTCGTAAATGGTCTTTGTGGCGGCAGCATCTTTTCCGCTGATTACAAGAGTCTTTTCCCCAACGGTCAGAACCACGCAGGCATCACACTTTGTGTAGGCGTACCTGGTATAGTTGTTAAATTCTGAGTTGCGGAAGGTTCCCAGGGACAGTCTGGGGGAGCCAAATCCGCTCACTCTGGAGCCGGGATTACCATCCTCCCGATATTCGATGGCATCCACCGCTTCATATTCCACAGTCAGATCCTTCCAGTAGCTTGCTTCGACGGTAAAGACGTCATCCTCATAGCGAAGCTTAATGTTGCCTGTGAAACAGATGACAAAGACGGCCGCAAGCAGGATAACAAGGATCGGAGTTACCAGCGCAATGGTCAGCTTGCCGGCTCTTCCCAAGGGGAGTTCTGCTTTTTGTGGCGCGGTTCCGGCTTTTACCTGCTTTTTATAGTACAGGAAGGAATAGAGAAAAGGGGTGGCAATAAGCAGCGTTAAGGAAATACCGAAAATCCAAAGAACCAAGGATTCAGGCAGAAAAGCGGCAAGTATCAAAAGAAGACCGCCGATCACCCATACCTTTCCACAGAAGCGGTGGGTGGCATTCCAGTTTTCCTCATTGGCAAGAGTCCATTTAATCTTGATGCCGATGGTATAGTTCTGTTTGCACTTGGGAAGATAATTGCCAATAACCACAAACAGAAGTCCCAGGAAGGGGAACATAAAGGTATTTATATTGATGTCGCGTCCGAGAGCCACAGAATAGAAGAGGCCATGCATCAGGATTGAGAGGATGGGGAAGATCCACAGGACCAGTCCCACTACTTTGTTGTTCTGTCCTTGGTTTTTGGGATCCTTGGAAGTGATCCATACGCAGATCCATTGTACGGCAAGAAGGATAACGGGCAGGCCGAACACGCCGAAAGCCTTACTGCTGTAGCCGTCTGCGTTCCCGTCTGCGCCCCAGTGGGTAGCAAACTGTTCGGGAAGTCTGTTCCACAGAAGCAACCCGGCAAAGATGGGGAGAAGTATGACAACAGAGGATAATATCAGTTTCTTTTTGTTATTCTTGAACATGGTTGGTTTCTCCTTTCAAATCAGTGATCCAGAGCATAATTTCTTCTAATACAGAGGTGTTGAGTTCGTAAAAAATAAACTTTCCCTCCCGTGTATCACGGATCAGATCCGCTTCCTTCAGCACTGAGAGGTGGCGGGAAATGGAAGCTGCCGTGACCGGAAAGTGGTCAGTGATATCGCCGGCAGACATTCTGCCTTTCTTGAGCAGATTCAGTATTTCGCGGCGTATAGGGTCTGAAAGCGCTCTTAGTGTATGCTGCAGTGCCACAGTAATACCCCCTTCGTTTAACATTTAACCTAATTGTTAATTGTATTATAAGGGAACACCTTACTATTGTCAACTAAAAATATTATGTAATTGCTCCTATCTGCTGTTGATGTGGGTATTGCAATATTTGGTTCTAAATGCGGTGGGACTTACTTTTTCGTGATACTTGAAAAACTTGACAAAGGAGTTTTCGTCCGTATATCCGATAGAGTGTGCAATCTGCTTAACTGTCAGATTGGTGGTGAGTAAAAAGTCTTTCGCCAGTTTGATGCGCTGTCCGCTGATGTAAGCTTTCAAGCGCATGTTATGATTTTTTTGGAATAGACTGCCAATGTAGTTGGGACTGTATCCAAAGTGCTTTGCAATCTCTGTGACAGTGAGATTTCGGGCTATGTTGCTTTTGATATATGCGTTGACCTGATGAATCAGCACCGGATTGGAGAAGGCTTTCTCTTTGTGAAGCTTCTCCAGTTCCTCTACAATCAGATAACATAGGGCATCCGCAGAATCAGTGGAGTAAGAGGAGTTCGCCATATGCAGCAGTCGCTTGAGGTAATACTTTATGTCATAGAGATCCGCTCCCCTGACGTGCTTGAGCTTCATGGGCAGGTCAGTATAAAAATGACACCAGTAAAAGGAGGTGGGAGGCGTGCTGATCCGGTATCCGCCGTGGATCTTGTGAGGCTCCAGGATCAGAACATCGTTGGGATGCAGTTCATATGAGATATCGCCCTCCTGAATAAATACGACGCCGCTTAAGACGAGAATGATTTCGTAAGTGTCTATGGTAGTCCGGGGGTGGGACCATGCTCCGTCTGATTGAAATTCTCCTATCATATGAAAAGAAAAGTGGGAACCGTTATGTAATCGAATCATCGTTGTTTTTCTCACCTCATAATAAGTTTTGGCAGTTGAAAATATAGATAAACAGATTATATTATAAGTATTATCTTCAATCAATACGCAGTTTGGAATTGTAAGAAAAAAGTTGATTTTAGTATGAAAATATAGTGAGGAGAAGGAAAATGAAAGCATTTACGGAAAAGAATCTGCCGCCGGTTACGGAGGAAGAAATGCGGCAGATATTTGAGAAGATCCGCACGCCCCGCAAGTTGGGTGCCGTTATGAAGTGGGAAGATCATTGGGTTGACAGTCCTACCGTTTTTCGAAAGGGAGACAGTTTTTATATGTATTTTATTGCCATTGATAAAAATGCAGGTACGTCCGGTTACGAGACGCATCTGGCCAAATCCCCTGATCCGCAGCATTGGGAGTATGTGGGTCCTGTTTTGCAAAGGGAGGAAAGTGACAGATGGGACAGCAGACAATGTGCCGGTTATGCGGCCTTTCTTGATATCGATTTTGACGGAACATATGAATTGCAGCCAGTAAACGGTTCCTATTATATATCCTATCTGGCGGGAAGCAAGGATGGCTATGAACCGGATCCTTTGTCCATAGGATTGGCTAAAAGTGAGGATCCTACGGATTGCAACGGTTTTACAAGATCTCCGGAGCCCATGTTCAGTCCCGATGATGAGGATGCACGGGAATTGGAAAGAAGAACTTTATACAAAAGTTATCTGTTTGAAGATAAAAAGCGAACTACCGGGCACAGGTATGTGAATGTTTATAATGCCAAAGGCATGGATTATTGGGAGCGAATCTTCCTGGCGGTGTCGGATGACGGTGAAAACTGGGAGCGATACGGAGACCGGCCGGTCATTGACTTTCCGAAAGGGTCCACAGGAGGAATTTTCGGAGATCCTCAGATTCTTTTGCTGGACGACATTTATGTGATGTTCTTCTTTCGCTATGAAACTGGCAAATCTGCCTACAATAGCTTTGCCTGCTCCAGAGATCTGATCCATTGGAAGGTGTGGGACGGGGAACCGCTGATAAAAAGCGAGTACGAGTGGGAAGATGCCGGTGCCCATAAAACCTGGTTTGTAAGACGGAACGGCGTGAACTACCATTTTTATTGTGCGATTAACAGTAAAAAAGAGCGATTTATCGCCCTGGCAGTCTCAGAATAAAAGAGTAACACATTGACAAGTTATCCTCCTATCTGTATAATAACAATTGATATATAACAAACGTTATTATATGGATAGGAGGTTTTTTATGCCGCCAAAGGTTAAGATTACCAAAGAGGATATTGTCGTTACGGCTGTGGATATCGTGAGAAGGAACGGTGCTGCGGCATTGAATGCAAGAAACATTGCGGCAGAGCTTCATTGCTCTACTCAGCCGCTTTTTACCAATTTCAGTACCATGGAAGAGTTGAAACTTGCTGTCGTGGCTGCAGCGGATCAGTGCTATCAGGAGTACACCGAAAGGGAAATGATGGACCGGAAATACCCGCCTTACAAGGCAAGCGGTATGGCCTATATCCGATTTGCCAGGGAGGAGCGGGAGTTATTTAAGCTTCTGTTTATGCGGGACCGCACAGAAGAGTCGGTGGTGCAGGACACGGAAGTGACAGACAGAGTGATTGACATCTTACAAAAGAATACCGGCTTATCGAGGGAGGAGGCTTCTGTGTTTCATCTGGAGATGTGGGCCTATGTCCATGGCATTGCGGCGATGATCGCCACCGGTTTTCTGGAGCTGGACGAGGAACTGATCAGCCGGATGCTGACAGACTCCTATCAGGGTTTGAAAAAGCAGTATGAGAGCAGGGAGGGATGAGTATGGATGCCATCAGAACAGAGTCGCTTACGAAACAATATAAAGATGTGGTTGCTGTGGACGGGCTTTGTCTTTCCGTAACAGAGGGGGAGCTTTTCTCGCTGCTTGGCGTGAACGGCGCCGGCAAGACTACAACCATTAAGATGCTCTCTTGTCTTACGAAACCTTCCGGGGGAGACGCCTTTTTGCTGGGAAAGAGTATTCTGAAGGACAGTTGCGCCGTAAAATCCCTGATCGCGGTTTCACCCCAGGAGACTGCCGTGGCACCGGGCTTAAGTGTCAGGGAGAATCTGGAGTTGATGTGCGGAGTTCACGGGTTTTCCAAAGAGAAAAGAGAGGGCAAGATCCGGGAGCTTATGGGACTTTTGGACCTTGAGCGTATCAGCCGGAAAAAGGCAGGGAAGCTGTCCGGGGGCTGGCAGCGCAGACTGAGTATTGCCATGGCGTTAGTCAGTGAACCCAAGATTTTATTCCTGGATGAGCCCACCCTGGGACTTGACGTGATCGCCAGAAGCGATCTGTGGGATATGATCCGCGCCTTAAAGGGAAAGATCACCATCGTTCTCACTACCCACTATATGGAGGAGGCGGAGGCACTTTCCGACCGGGTTGCGATCATGAAAGAGGGAAGACTGATATGCTGTGACACGGTAGCCGGCATCAAAGAAAAGGCCGGTTCGGACCGTTTTGAGGAAGCGTTTATCCGCATTGTGAAGGGGGTGGCAGAATGAAGATGCTTGCACTTGCCGGCCGGAATGCCAAAGAAATCCTTCGGGATCCGCTGAATCTGGGCTTTGGTCTGGGATTCCCCCTTATTTTGCTGTTGCTGCTTAGCGCCATTCAAGCCAATGTTCCGGTGAGTCTTTTTGAGATCAGTCACCTGACACCCGGGATTACTGTGTTCGGGCTTTCTTTTATGACGCTGTTTTCGGCTACCATTCTTGCAAAGGACAGAGGAAGCTCGTTGCTTTCGCGGCTGTACGCTACGCCTCTTGGTGCCAAAGATTTTATCTTTGCCTATACCCTGCCCATGATACCCATAGCAGTGCTGCAGTGCCTGATCTGTTATGTGGCTGCGCTGCTTCTGGGCTTGGAGTTATCCGTGAATATTTTATGGGCCATCCTGTTTATCCTTCCTGTATCGCTTCTCTATATCGGTCTGGGACTTCTCTGCGGCAGTGTCTTTACCGATAAACAGGTAGGAGGCATCTGCGGCGCATTGCTGACCAACCTGTCCGCATGGCTCTCCGGCACTTGGTTTGACCTGAATCTGGTGGGCGGAGTGTTTAAAAAAATAGCTTATGCGCTTCCCTTTGTACATGCGGTGGAATTGGAGCGGGGAGTTTTGCAAGGTGATTTTCAAGAAATATTCCCGCATCTGGCCTGGGTACTGGGATATGCGGTAGTGATAATGATTACGGCAGTATTCTTATTTTTGAGGCAGATGAAAAAACAGTAATTATGCTCACAATTAACATGCAAAAGGAGTTGTCAAGCAAAACTGACAGCTCCTTTTTTGTAATTGGCAGGCTAAAATATTGCAAAAAAATTTCGCAGAATTACTTACTCTGCGAAATTTAATTAAAAAACCTTGAAAAGAAAGGGGGTTCAAAAAATTGACTGGAAATTTGACGGCCTAAAATCAGGAATCAGAGAGATGACAGCATTGAGTCATTGTAAGCACGATTGCTGGAAAGCCTTTGAATTTGGGGATTTTTTCTCATCCTAACAACGACCTTTGCCTTAAAACACGCTGACGGCTCATTTGACGGACTAAAAATCCGGGACAAAAATAAAAGATTTAAAAATGTTTTTTTCTGTTCGAAATAAAAATAATTGAAGAAATTGCGCAAAAAAAACTTGCACAATTATCGCTTTCGTGATACATTAA
>JAZNMF010000044.1:0-3181 GCA_045579545.1 Acetatifactor sp.
ACCCGCAGCACCTTCAGATATATTCTCCCCATTTTCTTCCTTCTCCTGTTGTTTTCTCCTGAAATATCTACTGATTATCTCTTTACCTTTTCTTTATTTTACGATAAAATAGTAAAAAACGCAAAGGAAGGAATTTGATTATGAATAAAAATCCTATTGTTACTATTACCATGGAAAACGGCGGCGTGATCAAAGCAGAACTGTATCCCGAGATCGCTCCCATCTCCGTAAATAATTTTATCAGTCTTATCAACAAGAAGTTTTATGACGGTCTGATCTTCCACCGTGTGATCAGAGGCTTTATGATCCAGGGCGGATGCCCGAACGGCAACGGCATGGGCGGCCCCGGCTACAGCATCAAGGGTGAATTTGCACAGAACGGCGTGAAAAATGATCTGAAACACACCGAAGGCGTTCTTTCCATGGCTCGCGCCATGAACCCCAACTCCGCAGGTTCCCAGTTCTTTATCATGCACAAGACCTCCCCTCATCTGGATGGCAGTTATGCTGCTTTCGGTAAAGTAACCGAGGGTATGGATGTAGTAAATAAAATTGCTGAGACAGCAACCGACTACAGCGATCGTCCCCTGCAGAAGCAAGTGATCAAGTCTATGACTGTCGACACCTTTGGCGTGGACTACCCCGAACCGGACAAGTATTAATCTTCGATAACCCTGATTTTTCAGAACGGGCACAGAAATGAAAGTCATTTTTGCGCCCGTTCATATTTTGTTCACAAATCATTCAATAAATCTTTATTTCCTCATCACGATTTATCCATTTCTCTGCATTATACTGATATTACAAACTGAAGTATTAGATTGTTTGTTTTGCAGAGTCCTTCTTATTTACAAATAACTTTTTCATAATAAATGCCAGGAAAGTTTATCTTTCCTGGCATCCTCCCATTTATGGGGTAATTTACGCTTTGTTTACAGATCCGAACAGCTCCATCTTCTCTTTCACCGTAGCCTTGATAGCTTCAAAACCGGGAGCCAGCAGCTTACGGGGGTCAAATCCCTTGCCCTGCAGATCTTTGCCGGCCTCAATATACTCGCGGGTTGCCGCTGCAAAGGAAAGCTGACACTCTGTGTTTACATTGATCTTAGCCACACCGAGGCTGATAGCCTTCTTGATCATGTCAGCAGGAATACCGGTACCGCCGTGAAGAACCAGGGGCAGTTCGCCTGTCAGCTGCTGAACAGCATCCAAGGTTTCAAAGCTCAGTCCCTGCCAGTTCGCAGGATATTTGCCGTGGATGTTACCGATTCCTGCTGCCAGGAAATCAACGCCCAGATCAGCGATCGCCTTACACTCCTTGGGATCTGCGCACTCTCCCATACCTACAACACCGTCTTCCTCGCCGCCGATGGAACCTACTTCTGCTTCCACGGATACACCCATAGCGTGTGCGTCATTTACCAGCTTGGTAGTCTTCTCCACGTTCTCTTCGATAGCATAGTGGGAACCGTCAAACATAACGGATGAAAAACCTGCTTCCATACACTTGTAGCAAGCCTCAAAAGAGCCGTGATCCAGATGGATCGCTACGGGAACCGTAATGTTCAGGCCCTTGATCATTCCCTTTACCATACCTACCACGGTATCATATCCGCCCATGTACTTTCCTGCGCCTTCGGAAACACCGAGGATTACGGGAGAATTGCACTCCTGAGCAGTCAACAGAATGGCCTTCGTCCATTCCAGATTGTTAATATTAAACTGGCCTACAGCATAATGGCCGGCTTTTGCTTTCTTAAGCATCTCTGTTGCAGAAACTAACATATCTTTACCTCCAAATTATGATCTTCTGTTATTATAGTCTTACTTCGTTATTAATATATCACACTTTCCTCCAAAAAGAAATAGGAGACTAAAAATTCCAGATTAATTTTGATAGACAATTATAAGTCAGAGTGCTATATTTACAGTAGGCAGGCAAGTTCCTGTCAACAGAACAGATTTCTGCCAGCAGAAAGGAGATTTCCCAATGAAGATAGGTTTTTATGAATGCGATATCACTCCCCCTTTGGACAGCTTTATGCCCGGCTATTATGAGGACCGCCGGGGTATGACAATCTATGAAAATCTGTATGCGAAAGCAGTTTCCATTCAGAACGGTGACAATACGGTCATCATGGTCTGCTTTGATACCTGTATGTTCCCTGATGATGCCCATGATATCATCACCCAAAGAATAGAGAAGTTTACCGGCGTCAGTGTTGAAAATATATCCGTTTCCGTAGACCACTGTCACACTGGAGGCCCTGTGGTGGATCTTCCCCAGGCCAATGTGAGAAGAGACGAAGCCTATACAAACATCACCTTTCGTCGTATTGCCGATGCCGGCATCATGGCATACCGCAACATGACAGAAGCTAGACTCTATTTTGGCAAAAATGCAGTGGAAGGACTGTGCCATAACCGTACCCATCTGCTGGAGAATGGCCGGTACATTACTCACGGCTGCGGAAGAAAAGATATTGTCAGGGATCTGAACGGTGTGGATCCCGATCTGTCCTTTATTATAGTGGAGGCAGACGGCAAAAAGATCGGCGCCATTGTAAACTATGCCCTGCACCCTGACAATCTTGGCATTGTGAAAACCAAAGGCTTTTCCGGAGACTACCCCAGTGTCATCTCCAAGAAGCTGAAAGAAGCCTACGGACCTGACTTTGTTTGTCTTTTCCTGCTGGGCGCCTGCGGAGACATCAATGATCTCGATGCTTCCGTTGAGGTAAACTGGGAGAACACAAAGCTTTTCCATCGGGTTTTGGGCAAAGCCCTTGCGGAAAGCATTTTGAATACTCCCTCCTCTGCAATGACGGAAGTTGACGGTGATGTCTTGTGCATCAAAGAAAAAATCACACTGAACAGACGTGAAGTCAGCGATGAAGTTGTTAAAGAATTTTTGAAAAAAGGTTTATACGGAACTTATGCCGGCAACCTTCTTGCATACCAGATGTATCATATGCCCCCAAGCTTCGATGCCTATATTCAGGCTATGAGTGTGGGCGATGTGTGCTTCGGCTTTGTGCCTGGCGAAATTTTTGTAAATTACGGCCTTCGCTTTAAGGCAGAGTCCAAATTCAAACATAATATTTTTGTGGAGCTTTCCAATGCTCCCTGCGGATATGTGGCAGATGCCAACCTGTACGTTCCCGAGAGTGACCTGTATGAA